>NZ_JBQSVP010000024.1:0-36708 GCF_052376345.1 Psychrobacter sp. AOP5-GZ1-6
TAAATATAGTAGCTATAAATAGTGTGCATAAAACCATTTACACTCACTACAGTTATGTAGTGGCATGTTATACTGCTAGCAATTCTGCAACAACCCCTACCTCACTATTATATA
Source organism: Psychrobacter sp. AOP5-GZ1-6 (assembly GCF_052376345.1). Taxonomy (NCBI): domain Bacteria; kingdom Pseudomonadati; phylum Pseudomonadota; class Gammaproteobacteria; order Moraxellales; family Moraxellaceae; genus Psychrobacter; species Psychrobacter sp. AOP5-GZ1-6. The sequence goes on from NZ_JBQSVP010000024.1 coordinate 115, forward strand.
AGCTTAAGATATTCTATGGCACTGATACATTTAAAAGATATTCACCTCGCTTTTGGCGTTGCTCCTATTCTTGATGGCATTGACTTTTCGATTGAAGCAGGCGAACGTGTCTGTTTGATCGGTCGTAATGGCGAAGGTAAGTCTACTTTGTTTAAACTGATCAATGGCTCACTGCAACCTGATAGTGGCGAAGTTATTATTAATAGTAGCGTACGTATTGCGATGCTAGAACAAGACGTACCTGAAAGTAGTGGTCGCATCCTAGACATTGTGATGGGTGGTAGCCGACGTACTGCTGATCTGTTGATCAACTACAACGAACAGACCGATTTGTGTGCGAATGGCGACATGGCTGCTTGCGAGCGTATGGCGGAGTTGCAGCATGATATCGATGCCGTACACGGTTGGGATTTGGAACGTGAAGCAACTCGTCTTATCAAAACCATGGGGCTAGACCCAGAAGACGACTTGTCTTCATTGTCAGGTGGTCGTAAACGTCGTGTGCTATTAGCACGCTCATTGGTTACCAAACCTGATGTACTCCTCCTCGATGAGCCGACCAACCATTTAGACGTTGATAGTATTGAGTGGTTAGAGCACTTTTTATTAGATTGGCAAGGTCTGACACTATTATTCGTGACCCATGATAGAGCGTTCGTGAATAAACTATCGACTCGTATCATTGAGCTAGATCGTGGGCAGTTGACCAGCTATGATGTCACCCAAGGCGAAGGTGGTTATGCACGCTATCAAGAGCTAAAAGAACTACAGTTATTGGCTGAAGAAAAAAATAACGCTAACTTTGATAAAAAACTGGCGCAAGAAGAAGTTTGGATTCGTCAAGGTATCAAAGCCCGCCGCACCCGTAATGAAGGTCGTGTTCGCGATCTAAAAGCACTGCGCGAAGAGCGTAGCGCCCGTCGTGAGCAAGTCGGTAATGTGAATATCACCATGGGTCAAGGTGAGAAAAGCGGCAAGCTCGTCTGTAAAGTCAAAAACTTACATCTTGAGTATGATGGCAACGTGCTGGTTGATGACTTTACCACGACTATCATGCGTGGTGATAAAATCGGGATTGTCGGACCTAACGGTGCAGGTAAAACCACACTTATTAAAGCTCTACTCGATATGTCTGATGACGAAGTCACAAAATCTGGTAACGTCGAATTGGGTACCAATTTAAAAATTGCATTTTTCGACCAGCTACGCGATCAGTTAGACCTTGAAGCTAGTGTGGCACAAAATGTCTCAGAAGGCTCAGATTTTGTAGAAGTGGGTGGTCGCAAGACACACATCATGAGCTACTTGCAAGACTTCTTATTTGCCCCAGAGCGTGCACGTACTCCTGTCAAGGCACTATCAGGTGGTGAACGTAACCGTGTGCTACTTGCCAAACAACTATTAAAACCTGCCAACATTCTCGTACTCGATGAGCCAACCAATGATTTGGACATGGCGACACTTGAGCTATTAGAAGAATCAGTTGCCAGCTTTGGCGGAACGATTTTGCTTATCAGCCATGATCGCTCATTTATGGATAACGTTGTTACCTCAACATGGGTATTTGACGAAGATGAAGACGGCAAAGGGGTCGTCAGTGAGTATGTTGGCGGCTACCAAGAATATCTGGTACAAAAAAACCGTGAACAAGCAGCCAAGGCAGCTAGAGCGCCCGTAAGCAATACCGCAGTTAAAACAGCCAGCAAACCAACGGCTGCAAAACCCAATAAAGTGGCCAAAAAGCTTAATTTTAATGAGCAACGCGAACTGGATAATCTACCAAAAGAAATCGCAGCATTAGAAACTGAGCAAAATCAATTGCAAGAACAGCTGGCAGATGGTTCTTGGTTCACTACTGATATCACTGCAGCAACAGCGGCTAGCGAGCGATTATTGGCTATAGAAGATGAGATGATGGTCAAGTTAGAGCGTTGGAGTACGCTTGAAGGTTAAAGCATACTTGATATTTTGCGATAGCAGCTTATTTATGGTGACAGGTACTTAATTATCAGAAATAATCACCACTTTATGATATGAAGTGGTGATTATTTACTTATAGCTACTTACAAAGCAGTTATATAGTGAAAGTTACCTAATTTTCAAGTATCATTCGCTATTGCTAAATATCCTTATTAATTTTAAGGTCATTACGTCTACAATCCTCGTAAAGGATGGATGTTAGACAGTAATACCTCTAGACGTTTTGCGGTGATTATCACTTTCAACCTTATAATATACCCTATTGAGGTTGCTTTATTTTTAACGCAATAATTTATTTTATCACCGAAATAGCTTAGAATAGCAACAATTAGCAAAATTAGGCATAGCCAAAGTGGCTTGATATTGTATATTTTCTAAGCCACAAACCCAGTGTGGGATAATCCCATTTCATTCACCTGGAGGAAGTATTAATGAGCCAAGCCGAAGGCGTTAACGTACAACGCCGTAGAGTTCTTATTGCCTCAACTGCCGCGATTGGTGCAGTTGGAGTCGCTGCTGTGGCAACACCTTTTGTCCGTTCTTGGTATCCAAGCGCTAAAGCTGAGGCTGCAGGGGCTGCAGTGACCCAAGACATTGGTTCTATCGAAGCTGGACAGATGATTGTTGTCAAATATCGTGGTAAGCCTATCTATGTGGTTAAACGCACAGAAGATATGTTATCGACTTTAGAATCTGTAAAACCTTTGCTGTCTGATCCAGATTCTGAAGCATCATTACAACCTGAATATTGCAAAAATACAGAACGCTCTATCTCACCAGATGTTTTGGTGGTTGAAGGTGTTTGTACACATCTGGGCTGTGCACCAAACTATCGCCCTGATGTTGGCGCAGCCGATCTGGGTGGTAATGACTGGTTCGGCGGATTTTTCTGCCCCTGTCATGGTTCTAAGTATGATTTAGCAGGACGTGTCTTTAGTGGCGTTCCAGCACCGCTTAATTTACCTGTTCCAGAATATGGTATGGATGGTACTATCTTGACGGTTGGGGAGGCTTAATATGAGTATTGGTAAGAAATTGATGCATTGGGTGGACGCGCGTTTTCCTGCGACTGAAACCTATGAATACCATATGTCAAAGTACTACGCACCAAAGAACTTTAACTTTTGGTATTTCTTTGGCGTATTATCAATGATTGTATTGGTCAACCAATTAGTGACTGGTATATGGTTGACGATGATGTACAACCCAAGTGCCGAAGGGGCATTTGCGTCTGTTGAATATATCATGCGTGATGTAAAAGGTGGTTGGCTCATTCGTTATATGCACTCCACTGGCGCATCTGCGTTCTTTGTCGTGGTCTATCTGCATATGTTCAGAGCCTTGCTATATGGTTCATATCAGAAACCCCGTGAGCTTATTTGGCTCATCGGTATGGGTATTTACCTAGCACTTATGGCAGAAGGCTTCTTTGGTTATCTACTACCTTGGGGTAACATGTCATTTTGGGGTGCTCAGGTTATTTTGAACCTTCCTGCTGCTCTACCAGTGATTGGTGACGGTCTTGCTGAATGGGTACGCGGTGATTATATCATCTCAGGTATTACCCTAAACCGCTTCTTTGCACTACACGTAGTGGCTATTCCACTAGTCTTGGTAGGCTTAGTATTTATGCATATTGTGGCGCTACATCATGTTGGTTCGAACAACCCTGATGGTATCGACATCAAAAAGCTAAAAGATAAGAATGGCATACCATTAGATGGTATCGAGTTCCATCCTTACTACACTGTGCATGACATGGTTGGTATTGTGGTCTTCTTTATTTGTTTCTTTGCAGTGGTATTCTTCTTCCCAGAAGGTGGTGGATTCTTCCTTGAGCCACCAAACTTTGAGACAGCGAACTCACTGAAAACACCAGCGCATATTGCACCAGTATGGTACTACACGCCATTCTATGCCATCTTACGTGCCGTTCCTGATAAGCTTGGTGGTGTTATCGCAATGGGTGCCGCAATTGCCGTACTGTTCTTAATACCATGGCTTGATAGATCACCAGTACGCTCAATACGTTATAAAGGCATCTTGTCTAAAATTGCACTGACTGTGTTTGCCATCAGCTTTATCATATTGGGTTACTTAGGTGCCACGCCAACGACGCCAACAGCAACACTCATGGCTCGTATATGTACAGTGCTCTATTTCTTATTCTTCTTATTGATGCCATTTTACACTGCCATTGAAAAGTGTAAACAGCCACCAGAACGCGTTACCGGAGGTCACTAATGAACACGCTAATTAAATCCCTAGCTGGTCTAGGCTTAGGCGCGGCATTGAGTTTGACTGCTGGTACTGCAATGGCAGCTGGCGGTCACGGATGTGGTACATTCGTAAACGCCGATGGTGTCGAAGAGCATTTAGCTTGTAGTACAGCCCCTATTGATTTTACCAATAAGGGCTCACTACAAAACGGTGCGAAAACCTTTATGAACTACTGTGCGGGTTGCCACTCAGCTAAGTACGTTCGTCATTCTCGCATTGCTCAAGATTTAGAAATACCACCTGAGTTGGTTGAAAAGTATCTAATGGTAACCACTGATCAAATTGGTGACCATATCAATGCTGAAATTGACCCTGAAGTCCAAGCAGCTTGGTTTGGTGCAGCGCCTCCTGACCTATCACTTGAGACACGACTGCGTGGCGATGATTGGGTATATACTTACCTACTGTCGTTCTATGAAGATCCAAGCCGTCCTTGGGGTGCTAACAACTTAGTACTAGCGAACGCAGCCATGCCTCATGTCTTGCATAACATGCAAGAAGAGTTGAGCCAAGAAGAGTTTGAGAGTGAGGTTGGCGATTTGGTTAACTTTATGGCATGGATGGGCGAACCTGCTCGCCATGACCGCCAAGTAATTGGTTTCTTCGTTATTTTGTTCTTATTGGTCTTATTGATTCCAGTTTACTTATTGAATAAAGAGTTCTGGAAAGATGTAAAATAAGCCAATACTAAAAACATCAAAACCAAGCAAGATATTAGGCACTACTTTGGTAGTGCCTTTTTTCTATTATAATAATCAATAATGAACACCAAACGCTCCATCAACCAAAATAGACAAATAAAACGCTCAATATCAATGTTTACGTACGTTACCTTGATAAACAGGACAACTTTGTTTACGATGACAACCTTCACTATTAACATTAGGCTTTCATGATCGATGCGAACGACATTCCAAGTAGTCAGCTAATTCTATATGCTGATGACGGCTACAACAGTCATGTGGTACGCCTATTACTTGAAGAAAAAAATCTCGCTTATTATTTATCACGTTTACACTCTGAACGTCCTGAAGATTTGACCGAGCTCAACCCTTATCATACCTTGCCTGTACTACAGCAGCGTGAGATTGCGCTCTATGAAATTAATGTCATTTTTGAGTACCTAGAAGAGCGTTATCATACCAATAAACTACTGCCTGAGACGCCACAAGAGCGTGCACAGTTTCGGCAATTGGCTTGGCGAATTCAACATGATTGGCTTGTACTTGGTAAGCGCCTATTGATGCATCCAGACAGTTTTAATAAAGCACAAGCTGCCATTGCTAAAAAGCAGTTAAGCGATTCCCTTATTACTTTATCCCCACTCTTTGCTCATAAACCCTATTTTATGGCCGATGAGTTTGGCTGGTGTGATGTGCTATTAGCACCACTGCTATGGCGACTAGATGAAATGGGTATCGAGCTACCACGCGCGATCAGCCGTCCGTTGTTCGAATATCAAACAAGAGTGTTTGAGCGTGGCAGCTTTCAAAAAAGCGTGCAGTGATTAGACAAGTATTAAAAGCTGCCCTAAAATAACTACAAATAAAACCAACATCAAACAGCGTTTATCGCGTGATAAGTTACTAAATAAGACATTTTTAATCACCAGACATAATTTGTATAGGAAATCATCAGATGAGTGAAACGACCTCTATTACCCCTACCCGTCCTTATATGGTACGTGGACTATACCAGTGGATAGAAGACAACCTCCTTACCCCTTATTTGATGGTTGACGCCACTGCTGACAATTTACAGATTCCAAGAGAACATGTACAAGACGGGCGTATCGTACTCAATATTGCTAGCCGTGCGACTGGTAATATGCATATGGGTAATGATTATATTAATTTCAGTGCGCGTTTCGGCGGCGTCTCACAAGAGATTTGGATACCACTGACTGCGGTGATGGGTATCTATGCAAAAGAAAACTCACAAGGTATGTTTTTTGACCCTAATGAATATGACAACTATGAGCCCGAAGAAGGCTCAGATACTGCTGTTAAAAAGAACACTTCTACTGCGCCTAAGCCAAAACGTGATAACAAAGCGGGTTTAAAGGTATTAAAATAACTGGTTTTTCTGCACCAAAAAGCCCGTCATATTAGATATGACGGGCTTTTTTTGTGTTGTAGCTTACCCAAGACATTATCTATGTTCTTGGTAACGTCACACCGCGTTGACCTTGGTATTTACCACCACGGTCTTTATAACTGGTCTCACAGACATCGTCCGCATCACTTTGGAAAAATAGCATTTGCGCAACCCCTTCTCCAGCATAGATACGTGCTGGTAAATTGGTGGTATTACTAAACTCTAAAGTCACATGACCTTCCCACTCTGGCTCAAGTGGCGTGACGTTAACGATAATACCGCAACGTGCATAGGTTGATTTACCTAGGCAAATAGTCAGTACATCACGTGGAATACGGAAATATTCCACCGTACGTGCCAGTGCAAATGAGTTAGGCGGAATGATACACTCATCGCCCACGATATCAATAAAGCTTTTTTCATCGAAGTTTTTAGGGTCAACCACGACTGAATGTACGTTAGTAAAGACTTTAAACTCAGGCGCACAGCGTACATCATAGCCATAGCTTGAAGTACCGTAGCTAACTAAACGCTCGCCTGAATCATTAAAACGTACTTGACCTGGTTCATACGGCTCAATCATGCCATGCTCTTCGGCCATTTTACGAATCCAGCGGTCAGACTTGATAGACATTCTTGTTCCTTAGAAAGTATTTAATAGCGACGATTATACGGAATTGATGGCGAAATTTATAGTAGCGTTGATTCAATACTAGCCATTTTCAGCTAATTTTTTAGGTCCCAGCCAAATTTTTCTAAGTCACTATTCATTTACAGCTACTGGCTGTCCTTGGTAGCTGACTGTGCTACTAACTATTCCTCTTTTGGCTTGTCTTGCGGCAGCCCAAACGGCTTCTGTAATGGCTTTAATCTCTATCATTGTCAATCCGCCTGCTAACTCTTCAGTGACATTGACTGCTGCAAAACCACTTACTCCAAACCGATGCTTGGGAAACTTAAGCAATAAATCAGTAATAGCTTGTACTGCTAGCAAAAAATCAGCAATCACCATTCGGCGATTGCTAAAATTCGCATTAACTTGATGGCGTTTGTTACTGCCATCTTTATAGTAGCAAACGGCACTCACTTGATTATTTGACAGTCCAATGACGTATATCGGCGGTCGAAATAACTTTAGGAGCTGATATTGCTTGGGGATAGTATCTAAATGACTTTGATAAATAGCTACGCTCACAATGTTCTCTTTTAAAAAATTCGCTTATCATCGACAGGTTTGGCAAATTTATTGATATTGGCTTCAATATTTTTGGCAATGCTCAGATAATATGGCGCAAACTCATCATCAGCCAATACACTTGGTTCGCCTTTATCCACTTGCGCACGAATACTACTAGCAAGTGGCAATTGTCCTAACAGTGGTACATGATATTGCTCAGCGATAAACTCACCACCACCAGTCCCAAAGATGGCTTCAGTATGATTGCAGTTACTACAAGTATGTAGTGCCATGTTTTCAACCACACCAAGTACCGGAATATTGGTCTTGTTAAACATCTCGACGCCTTTTTGCGCATCCAGTAGTGCCACATGCTGCGGTGTGGTCACAATCACAGCACCCGTGACCGGAATACGCTGTGCCAATGTCAACTGAATATCACCTGTACCTGGTGGCATATCAATCACTAAATAATCCAGCTGTGGCCAGTTCGTTTGATTATATAGCTGCATCAATGCGCCAGTGGCTTTTGGTCCGCGCCACGCGACAGGTGTATTATCACCATCAAGTAAACTACCGATAGACAGCATCGCCATGCCATGCGCATCGACCGGCACAAACTGCTCGTTCTCTAGCTGCGGCTTCACATCAGCAACCCCTAACATAGTAGGCATACTAGGGCCATAGATATCCGCATCCAATACACCAACACGGTTGCCAAGCTTTTGTAATGCTAAGGCAATATTGACGGTCGTCGTTGACTTACCGACACCACCTTTACCAGACGCTACCACGATAATATGACGAATACGCGGATGTGCTGCTAATGATGATTGTGTCGGTGCTGCTTTCGTAATCGGTGGCTCGACGTTATTGTTACTATCAGGGTTTGCTGCAGCATTACTCTGACTATCCATGGCGTTGGTCGTCTTTGGCATTGGTTTTGGCAACGTTGAACCAGCCCCTTTCCCTGGTGCTGGTAGACGCACGTTCATATGAATCGTGGTGATACCATGCGGATGTAGTAACTGTCCAAGCTCCTGCTGAATGGTTTCAGGCTTGCTGTTCTGCGGCAAACGCAAGTCTAAAGTGAGCTGACTACCTTCACGATTAAGACCCGTAATCATAGTCGCAATACTAACCGTACCAACTTCATAACCAAGCAATACCTTGTCTACAGCACTGTCTCGAGCTGCTCGCTGTTCTGGCGTTTCTGGTTTTTTCGTGGGATTTTTTTTCATAAAATTAAACATAGCGACCATTACTGCCTATACAAGTGGGTGGGTAGGCTAAAACAATGCTCTAGATATCGTTGATAATCCAATAAACAAGGTGAGCCTATGAGCTTTTTAGCCAAACCTTTTATCGTGATAGTGTAGCTGAATTACGAGCATAAAAAAACCACAACGCCAGTACGACTGACCTTGTGGTGATGAACAATGATAATAATAAAAGATAAGATACTGTAAAGGTAAATCTTGATGCCAAAAACTACCGGTCGCTCGCTTTTTAGTTCATAAACCAACCATGGCTGGCTAAGATGGACTGCCCTGTAAAGACATTAGTCGGAAACGCGGCTAAGAATAAAGCCAATTGGGCAATATCGTCGACCGTGGTGAACTCTTTGTCGACCGTATTCACTAGCATGATATCGTTGACCACTGACTCTTCACTGATGCCTTTTTCGGCTGCTTGTTCAGGAATCTGTTTTTCAACCAACGGCGTTTTGACAAATCCTGGACAAATCACGTGTGAGCGTACGTTATGTTGAGCCCCCTCTTTGGCCAATACACGACACAGACCTAGCAGTCCATGTTTGGCAGTCACATAAGGCGCTTTATAGAGTGAGGCTTCATGCGAATGTGCCGATCCCATATAGATAACCGTACCACCCTTATCACCTTTATACATGTGCTTAATCGCAGCTTTGGTGGTCAAAAAAGCGCCATCTAAATGGATATCAAGCATTTTTTTCCAATCGCTAAACGCCATCTTGTCAATAGGGTTAATGATTTGGATACCCGCGTTAGATACCAGAATATCGATTCCGCCAAACGTATCGACCAGCTGTTGTACCCCATCATTTACCGCATTTTCTGAGGTAACATCCATCTCAATCGCCAGTGCTCGACCGCCAACGGCTTCGATCTCTCTACACCGTCTATTTTCTAAGTCACCTGAGCGTGCTCGACCGCCAACGGCTTCGATCTCATCAACCGCTTTCTGCGCGGCTTCGAGATTGATATCAGCAATACCGATCGCTGCACCTGCTTTTGCGTAAGTTCCGGCGATGTCACGTCCGATACCACTTGCAGAGCCAGTGACTAACGCTACCTTGCCTGTCAAATCTTGTTGTAATTGGGTCGCCATATCGATTCCTTATGATGGTCTAAGAATATTATTAGTTTTTATAAAAATTGAGCTAAACGATTAGGGCGTGTTGAACATTCAAATATTAGGGCTGCTGATCACTAAAATTGCACCAAACTAGGCGCAAGCCGACGATAATGTCGAGACCTTAACTAGGCTTGTAACGACGTTTGGGGTGATTTTAGCATCAGCCTTGAGAACGGATCCAGCAAAGCACTGCTTTGCCCGTTTGCAAGGCGAGAGCTATGCTCGAGTGGAGGGCAGTACTCTTTTTTGCCAATACATGGCGAAATTGTTTAACCTAGAATGACTAGGTATCAAAAATTTCACTGCATATTGTCTAAAAAATAGTCACTGCCAGCACCACATTTGAATGTTCAACACGCCCTGATCTAAATAAATGCGCCACTATAACGCTGGCGACATATGTATCTATAGCATAAAACATAGTAGTCTTAGGAGCGTTACTCTACTGTACCAAGATTACTGCACAATGTTCACTGGCGTTTTTTCTTGTAACTCTTCGAAACTGACACCATCGGCTAGCTCAATCAATTTCAACCCGCTATCGGTGATGTCTAACACAGCAAGCTCAGTAATAATGCGATCAACCACGCCTTTTCCCGTCAGTGGTAACTCACAGTTGGCCAAAATTTTAGGGTCACCGTGTTTGTTGACTTGTTCCATCAGGACAATCACGCGCTGCACGCCTGCAACCAAATCCATTGCCCCGCCCATTCCTTTGACCATTTTTTTGGGAATCATCCAGTTGGCAAGATCGCCTTTTTCTGAGACTTCCATCGCACCCAATATGGCCAAATTAACATGGCCACCGCGAATCATTGCAAAAGAGTCTGAACTACCAAAATAACTAGCACCCGCCTCTGCAGTTACTGTCTGCTTGCCAGCATTAATCAAATCAGCGTCGACGCTATCTACCATAGGAAACTCGCCAATACCAAGCAGCCCATTCTCTGACTGTAGCCATACGTCTACGCCTTCTGGAATATAGTTGGCTACAAGCGTTGGGAGACCGATGCCTAGATTTACGTAATAACCGTCTTGCAATTCTTGTGCAGCGCGTTGTGCCATTTGTTCTCTTGTCCATGCCATGCTGATTTCCTTATTTTTTGCGATATTCTATTTTTATTCATTTAGACAGCCAGTTATCTAATCAATTAGCTGTCTAAGCTCTATCTATCTAAGCTCTATCTATCTAAAATCTACTATTAATGTCACATACAGCTAGACTTCGACTACGTTTTATTTACACGCCTTCTAGCGCTTTAGTTGTGGTTTTTTCGATACGTTTTTCGGGAGCGCTATTCAGTACAATACGCTGAACGAAGATACCTGGCAGGTGAACCTCATCTGGATCTAGCATTCCAGTCTCTACGATTTCCTCTACCTCTACGATAGTCATTTTCCCAGCCATCGCACAGTCTGGATTAAAGTTACGAGCGGTCTTGTTGAATATCAAGTTCCCTGCTTTGTCAGCTTTTTGCGCCTTGATTAGGGCAACATCGGCGCGCAATGAATGCTCTAGCACATAAGTACGACCATCAAAGTCACGGGTTTCTTTACCTTCAGCAACTAACGTACCTACGCCTGTTGCAGTATAAAACGCAGGAATACCAGCACCGCCTGAGCGCAGTTTCTCAGCCAGTGTACCTTGCGGCGTCAACTCAACTTCTAACTCGCCCGCCAGATACTGGCGCTCAAACTCTTTGTTTTCACCCACATAAGATGAGATCATTTTTTTGATTTGGCGAGTTTGCAATAATAGCCCTAGACCGAAATCATCGACACCAGCGTTGTTACTGATACAGGTCAAATGATTAACCCCACTGTCACGTAACGCTTCTATTAATGCCTCTGGAATACCACATAGCCCAAAGCCACCAATTGCGAGCGTCTGCCCATCCTTAACGATGCCTTGTAGCGCCTCTGCAGCACTGCTGTATACTTTTGATCGACTCATACTTATCTCCTATGATTGTTATTTATATTTTTTGATTTTTGCATAAACTGCACTTCACGGTCACTTACTTTGGTAGATGGATATATCGGCCCATAGATATATCGGCTCATGAATATAAAAGCACGCTGTATGGCTCAGCAGCTCTAATACTTGAATGTTCAACATACCCTATTCGTTTGAGCGTTATACTAATAGCCAAAACACACTCATGATAATCGCGCCAGATACCACCAGCACGATCAGGCAATAACCCATGATAGCTCGTGCATCCAAACCTGCAATACCCAGTAGCGGCAATGCCCAAAATGGCTGAATCATATTGGTCCACGCATCACCCCATGCAACCGCCATCGCCGTCACAGCTGGACTGACACCCAGTTCAATACCAGCAGGAATCATCACTGGGCCTTGAACGGCAAACTGTCCACCGCCCGATGGTACAAAAACATTGACCAAGCCTGCACTCAAAAATGCAAATATCGGGAAACTGTCTGCAGAAGCAGAATTGACAAAAAACTCGGTCACTTGCGTACTGATAGAGATGCCATCGGTATTGGCACCTGTCATGATTCCCATGATGCCACCATAAAACGGAAACAATAATACAATGCCTGTAATACCGCCAATGCCTGAATTCACGGCGCGATAGTAACGTTCTAACGTACCGTGCGACAGCAAACCTATAAATAAGAACAGCCCAATAACGATGTTCAGCCCTAAGTTAAATCCATTAGTACCAAACTCGCTAATGTAATACATCAGCGCTAATGCTAACAAGATCACAGCAATAATACGGCTATCGTCTAGCTTTTGGGCTGGTGTATCTCTTTGGGGTGCGATGTACACTTCTCGCTTGATCAGGTTGGGATCGATCACTGTAGGATTTTTGGGATGCATAAAACGGTTAACGAGAGGCAAAATGACTATTAGCAAACCCACCAGTAGCAAGTTATAGCCTGCAAATACGGTCTGTGACAAAGGCACCGCTTCGGTCATGGTATTACTAGACAATGTCAGTAGCGTATCACCGCCAGAGCTGAGCGTCAGTGGTATCGACCCCGAAAATCCACCATGCCAAATCACAAATCCAGAATAAGCAGCCGCGACCAGTAAAGGGTAATCGACATTGGCGACTTTTTTTGCCAATGATTTAGCAAAGATTGCTCCGATAATTAGACCAAAGCCCCAGTTAATCCATGAACCAACTAGCCCAACCAAGGTTGATACCATAATGGCGGTCGTAGGAGAATGCACTCTACTGGCAAGACTGTCCAGTAAACGTTGAATGAACGGTGCGCTAGCAAATGCGTAGCCAGTAACTAGGACCAATGCCATTTGCATGGCAAAGCTATGCAGCGACCACAAGCCATTACCCCAATGCCCTGCCATCGCAATCATGTCCTGACCAGTCGTTGCTAGCCCAACGGCAAACGCAATGAGGGTCAAAACAATCGAGAACACGAATGGGGATGGTAAATAGCGATTGACTAACTGCACGCTCATATTAGTGATGGCACTAAACATATTCACATTCCTTGTAAATTTAATGTTTGGTTTTGAGAGTTTTTATTGACACTTATTTTGACTGTTTATAAAGTTTGCCTGTGCTTCCCGCTCACTACCTCCAGTAAACAATAAAATATTCATTATTAGCAATATATTAATACGTTTCATATCGATATATCATATAAAAAGCATATGTGCTAACTTAGCATACTATTCTAGAAACGACTAGAAAATAACATCAAAAGCACGCGAGGCCATGTAATGTCTTGTTATAGCTCGCTGCTTTTTTTTGCCAAGGAGGGCAACTATGTTTAGCACATTCGCTATTGTCATCACTTTATTATTATTAATGTTTTTTGCCTATCGTGGCTACTCGGTACTGATTTTGGCACCGATTATGGCTATTTTGGCCGTGGTATTATCAGGTGACTTTTTAAGCAGTATTCCTGCTTACACTGATGTTTTTATGGGTGCGTTGAGCGGATTTTTGCTTAAGTTTTTCCCGATTTTTTTATTAGGTGCACTCTTTGGACGGTTGATGGCCGACTCTGGTGCGGCGACAGCGATTGCCAGCACCGTGGTTGAGAAGCTTGGTGCTAGCAAAGCCATACTCGCTGTTATTTTGGTATGCGCTATTTTGACCTATGGCGGTGTCTCATTATTCGTCGTCGCATTTGCCATCTACCCAATCGCCAAAGACTTGTTTAAAGCTGCCGATATTCCCAAGCGATTGATTCCAGCAGCCATTGCTCTAGGGTCATTTACCTTTACGATGACTGCACTACCGGGCACGCCAGCGATTCAAAACGCCATTCCCATTCCTTATTACAATACCAACGTGTTTGCTGCGCCTATTTTAGGCATCATCGGTGGTTTGGTTATGTTTATTGGTGGTTGGATGTGGTTACAATCACGAGCCAGAAAAGCCAATGCTGCAGGTGAAGGCTATGGTCAACATGATGATGAAGATGTGGGTAGTCTTAGTGCAGACACACAAGAAACTGAAGCGCTAAATACGCATCAAACTTCATTTACCGTTGCGATGATTCCCTTAGTATTGGTCATCGGTTTAAACGCTATACTGACATATATTATTTTTCCATTAATGGAATTCAACGGTTTACAGACACAATTCCCCGAATTGAATATCGCAGGCTCACTCGGATTATGGTCAATTATCATCTCATTGGTCGTGGCTTGTGTAGTACTAGTCCTACTCCGTATTGGACATTGGGATAACCTACAAAAGACCATTAACCGCGGTACTTACGACTCTATGTTGCCGATTTTCAATACGGCATCAGAAGTGGGTTATGGAGCCGTTATCGCTTCATTAGCAGGCTTCTTGATCATTCGTGATAGTATCTTAAACCTAAACCCTGACAACCCTCTGATCTCAGAAGCTGTCGCAATGACCACGCTTGCAGGTATTACCGGCTCATCATCTGGTGGTTTGAGTATCGCGCTGTCGACATTGGGCGAAGATTATCTAAGAATGGCCATCAATGCTGGTATCGATCCAGAGCTGATGCACCGAGTCGCTGTCATGGCAGCCGGTGGTTTAGATACCTTGCCACACAGTGGTGCGGTCATCACTGTCATCACTTTAGGGACAATGTTTGGTTCATTTTAAGTTTGGTTTATTTTAATTTTCAATCATAAAATCTAAACCATGGCGCCTAACCAAAAACCCACTTAGCGATTGCTTGGTGGGTTTTTCATGACAGTTCTTGCAACAATCAGTTATGGTTCAAGGCCAATATTTATAGTAGATAAATAAAGAGTTCGCTATATGCCACATAGAATACATTGCCTGATTAATTACGGAGGAATGTCACAAATTTAACCGAATTACGGTATCATAGGCACACTTTTTAAGTTTTCATTCTTTTTAGAAGTTTTTAGTATTGATAACATCGCGTCCAATGGCCATAAACTGCTAAGACGTTTGATAATCAACCCGTTTATATAAAAATATAGGTGATAAAAGTGCGTGAGATTTTAGTAACCAGTGCGCTGCCCTACGCCAATGGCTATATCCATTTGGGGCATCTTGTAGAATATATTCAGACAGACATCTGGGTACGTGCGATGAAGGCACAAGGCCATCAGGTCACTTATGTCTGTGCAGATGATGCACACGGTACCGCCATCATGCTAAAAGCAGAAGCCAATGGCGTAACGCCAGAAGAACAAATTGCGTCCGTAAAAGCGTCACATGAAGCTGATTTTGCCAAATTTTTAGTCAATTTTGACAATTATCATTCTACTCACTCAGAGGAAAACAAGCATTTCTCTGAATTGATTTATCGTCGTCTTAATAGTGCTGGACACATTAGCACAAAGGATGTTGAACAATTATTCGACCCTGAAAAGAAATTGTTTTTAGCCGATCGATTTGTCAAAGGAGAATGCCCTGAGTGCGGTGCCCTTGATCAATATGGTGATAACTGTGAAGTATGCGGTACTACCTACGACGCTACCGAACTTAAAAACCCACATTCAACGCTATCTGATGCCACACCAGTCCTAAAGACCTCAAAGCATTATTTCTTTGATTTGCCTGAGTTTGAGCAATTCCTAAAAGACTGGACACGCAGTGACAACCGCTTGCAAACGTCAGTGGCAAATAAATTGCAAGAATGGTTTGACGCTGGCCTTACCAGCTGGGACATCTCACGTGATGCACCTTATTTTGGCTTTCAAATTCCAGATACCCCAAGCGATGAGCCAGACAAATACTTCTATGTATGGCTAGATGCGCCAGTCGGCTATATGGCAAGCTTTAAAAGCCTATGCGACAAACGTGAAGGTACTGAGCAAGCGCTTGATTTTGACCGCTACTGGGCACAAGAAAACGAGAATAAAACCGAGGTTTATCACTTCATCGGTAAAGACATCGTTTATTTCCATGCCTTATTTTGGCCAGCTATGCTAGCTGGTAGTGAGTTACGCACACCAACTGGTGTTTTTGCCCACGGCTTCTTGATGGTCAATGGCGAAAAAATGAGTAAATCACGCGGCACTTTTATTAAGGCCGAAACTTACGCTGAACACTTACACCCTGAGTATTTACGTTATTACTTCGCCAGTAAGCTGTCTGACAAAGTAGAAGATATCAACCTTGATTTAGAAGACTTTATGCAAAAGGTTAACTCTGACTTGGTTGGTAAAGTAGTCAATATCGCCAGTCGTAGTGCAGGGTTCTTGGTTAAGAAATACGATGGCATGCTATCGGATGTTTGCGTCGAGTCAGAGCTATTAGAAGACATTACTAAAACGGGTGATGAAATCGCGGTCGCTTATGAAAACCGTGAGTTCTCTCGCGCCATGCGCTTAATCATGCAGTGTGCAGACAAAGCCAATGAATATATCGATGGTAAAAAACCTTGGTCACTTGCTAAGCAAGAAGGTACTGAGCAAGAAGTTCAAGACGTCTGCTCGGTCGCTATTAATATTTTCCGTCAATTGATGGTTTATCTCGCGCCAGTATTACCAGAACTGACCGATAATGCTAAGGGCTTTTTAAACGTAGACGACTTAAGCTTTGCCAGTCGTAATGAGTGGTTACTAGGTCATAAAATCAATAAGTTTAAACCATTGATGCAACGGATCGAGGCAAAAGACATTGAAGCAATGATTGAAGATTCAAAAGCCTCTCTCGCACAAGCAGACGCTCCAGCTGTGTCCGATAATAGCAAGCCTGCCGTAAAAGACAAAGCGCAAACAACAGACGTTGATACTGAGCAAGCCGATTATATTGGTATCGAAGACTTTGCCAAAGTTGAGATGAAAGTAGCACACGTCTTAGAGTGCAATCATGTAGAAGGCGCGGACAAGCTTCTACAGTTTACGTTGGATGTTGGTGAAGACAAGCCACGCAACGTGTTCAGCGGTATTCGTAAGTTTTATGAGCCTGAGCAATTGGTTGATAAAAAGGTCATTTGTGTGACCAACCTTGCCCCGCGTAAGATGAAATTCGGTATATCAGAAGGCATGGTGCTATCAACTGGTGAGCCAAAGACGGGCTTGACGGTCGTTACCTTACCGGATGCTTGTGTCGTTGGTGATGTACTCGCATAAGATATATCTGCCTAAAAAGAGCTGACCTAATCCGCATAACTGTCGTGCTGAATAAGCTATCTTGCTGAATAACGGAGAACAACATTGGTATTGCTTAGGCTTTTGGCAGATATTCTCTTTTATTTGGCATTAGGTTTAATCGCTTATTGGTTTTTTACAGCAGATACGACCGCACTCTGGGTGGCTATCGGTAGTGGTGTGTTTAGTGCCATACTATTTATATATACTGCGGATATCAGACGCTCGCGACGCAGCAGTCGTTTAGATCCTTCGAGTATATGGGATTGGTTATATTTTATAGATATAATAGAGATTCCTTTTTATATAATTGGCTGGCTATTCCGTAGTTTATGGCGAGTCTTTGATTAGCGTTTGTTGAGCGTTCAAATACACAAAAAGATGCCCTAAGTGGCATCTTTTTTATTGCATTAAGATAAGCTAATAACGATAGCAGCGAATTACAATTATTTAGCATTCACATATTGACTCATAACTATAGTCTGTTGAACATTCAAATATGAGGGTTGCTGATTGCTACGCTGTAGGCTTTAATGCTTAACTATGGGTAGTCGCTCAATGTGTGTCTAATAGCGACTGCTCTCTCAATTCATTTAGCTCTACTTTTTTTAATTCTGCTTTTATTTTTTCGTATGCTTCTGTTTTTTTAATGGCTTCTGCTCTAGCTTTGTATGCATTAGCTTTTGCCGTTTCTGCTACTTTCGCAAGAGCTTCTGCTCTAGCTTCGTATTCATCAGCTGTTGCTTTTGCTAGCGCTGCTTCTGCTTCTGCCATAGCTACGCTGGCGCGCGCGTCTGTGCTAGATTGTTGGGCTTGTTCCATAGCATATTCATTATTGGCATTTGCTACTCCAAAAGTCAGAGCGGTCAAAACTATCACACCTGATAGGAGTGTGAATGATTGGTTTAATAATCTCATAATATTTACGACCTTAAATTTTTTCAAATACGATCATTAGGCAAGTTTGCTTTATTTTAACCCAGTTAGTGATTCTTTATTTATATTAATAATAATCAACTTTCCAAATATGGCTATGACTAAGACTCCTTAATTTTTTATTGCGATAAGTTACATTGCTGTCATAATATAGCCATCATGATCATAAAATTGATCACCCCAATGTTAGCCTACTATCGCAGAACTGACATCACAGAACTGATACTGCTGTCATTCGGCTAACCTGCATTCTCTAACCTATGAGCCAGACTAATAATGACCATTACTTCTACTCTACGCTTAAGCCTGTGCAGCGTTGCTATTGGTGCCATCAGTACTCTTGGCCTAATAGGCTGCTCAAATACCGATGATACCGCCACAGCCAATAACGCTGCCACATCTGACAAGCCCGCCAAAACATTGGCCATCACTCAAATCGTCGAACACCCTTCTCTAGATGAGATGCGTCGCGGCATCATAGATGAGTTAGCTGATAATGGCTATATCGAAGGTCAAAACCTAACGATTAACTTCCAAAGCGCACAAGGAAACACAGCGACTGCGGGTCAGATTGCCAAACAGTTCGCAGGAGACAATCCAGATGCCATCGTGGCAATCTCAACACCTTCTGCTCAATCAATCGTGGCCTCAACCAAAACTGTCCCCGTCATCTATACCGCTATCTCAGACCCTGTTGCCGCAAAGCTTATCGATGCAAATGCGGTACCTATCCAATCTAATGTGACAGGCTTATCTAGTGAGCTTCCTATTGCGCCGCAGTTAGACAATATTCAAAAAATTGTACCCAATGCTAAAACCATAGGCTACGTCTATAGCCCAGGTGAAATTAATTCTGTAGTGGTACTCAATCAGCTTAAAGAACTTGCACCAGCACGTGGACTTGAGATATTAGATGTGACCGCCAATCGTCCAACGGATGTTGCTATGGCAACACGCAGCCTCTCTGGTCGCGCTGATGTTATTTACACCTCTTTAGACAATAATGTCGTCTCTGGGTTTGAAGCCATGGCAGGTGCCGCCAATGAGCTAGATATTCCAATTATTGCCTCAGATGAGTTTAGTGTGAGACGCGGTGCTACTGCGGCACTTGGTGTCAATGACTATGACTTTGGTCGTACCACAGGCAAGATGGTTTATCGTGTGCTCAATGGTGAAGCTATCAATACAATCAAGCCTGAAGTCATGAATACTTTAACTTTATACGCAAGCCCAAAACACGGTGCAGAACAAGGCGTAAGCTTGACAGATGACTTGTTAAAAAATGCCATCAATGTTGATAAAGAAGCGCAGAGTACTGATAAGTAGTACTAACTTAAGTAACACTTTGCCATCTATATAAATGATGTGCTTTAACCTTTATTTACCCATTAAATAATGTATGGACACATTATTGCTTTTAGGAGTGAGACCCATGTTGTATCAAAACCGTTTTGGTCATTTTAATTTTAGTAAGGCACTATTATTAGGCGGCGTCTGTACCGCTATTTTGACTGGTTGTAATCAATCAGCACAAGATACTGTTAGTGCTGACAGTGCCACTGGCGATGCCGCAACAGAGATGAAAAATGTCGCTATTACAGCTATTGTTGAGCATCCAGCGCTTGATGATGTACGCAAGGGTGTCATCGATGAGCTAAATGAGGCGGGCTTTAAAGACGGTGAAAACCTAACCGTTAATTTCCAAAGCGCACAGGGTAATACTGCAACAGCTGGGCAGATTGCCAAACAGTTTGTGGCAGACAGCTCAGATGTTATTGTTGCCATTGGTACACCATCAGCACAGTCGGTTGCAGCTGCTACCAGTACCATTCCTTTGGTATTCTCTGCTGTGACCGACCCAGTCGAAGCCAAATTGGTACCTAAATTAGATGGTTCTGGTACCAACGTCACAGGCGGCTCTGATGCGCTTCCTTACGAGCCACAAATCGAGTTAATGCGCCAGATCATTCCTAACCTCAAAAATGTGGGTTATGTCTATAGTCCAGGCGAAGTAAACTCAACCATTATTCTCAAAAATCTAAAAGAAAAGCTAACACCACTTGGTATCAATGTGCTTGAAGCCCCTGCCCAGCGTAGTAACGATATTCCAATGGCAGCGCGTAGTCTAGAAGGTAAAGTCGACATGATTTACACTTCAACAGATAACAATGTGGTATCAGCGTATGAGTCACTGTTTCAAGTAGCCAAAGAAAGTAAAATCCCACTCATTGCCTCTGATACTAGCTCAGTTGCACGTGGTGCAGTGGCGGCATTAGGCGTTGACTATTATCAATTGGGACGCGAAACAGGTAAAATTGTCGTGCGTATTTTAAACGGCGAAAAAGCAGGCGAGATTCCAGTTTATACGCCACAAGCACTTAATTTATATGTTAGCCCAACAAATGCCACCGCTGAAGGTATCACATTGCCACAAGCCGTTATCGATAATGCAAAAGAAGTGGTAGAATAACGCACTTTTATATTTGGCCTATAATACAGCCATAAATAAACATTTAAACAAGAAACCCAGCTATGAACCAGTAGGCTGGGATTCTTGTTTAAGAGACTGTTGTTTAAGTGATTTTTTTAAATACTACTGCTTAAACATTTTTATTTGGCTTATTTATAAAGCACTTAGTCAATATCAAGTATGTTGTGTGCTTTCTAAATGAGCTATCTTTTATATCAAAGCTTTGAACCAAGGTAACTTATGATAGTCGTTCATCGTGACATGTTTTGGTTTACCCTAACCGCAGATTGCTTAATCTGTTAAATTCACCGCTTAGCTGTTTAGCTGATATTCATTGATACAGTCAGTTCAAGATAATTGAGATACAAAGCAGACGAGTGAAAGTACTACAATTAGTAGACTAAACAAGCTTGATGCCGTATCTGATTTATATAGGATTGATTAGAGAATATATCACTAGAATATTATTCACTAAACGCTTGGTTATGACTTACTGATCTCTTATGTCCTTAATTGCTTTTTTTGGTGCGCTTGAAAGCGGTCTAATTTATGGCCTCGTTGCACTTGGTGTGCTGATTTCGTTTCGTACGCTAGATTTCCCCGACTTAACCGCTGATGGTAGCTTTCCACTAGGTGGTGCAGTCGCTGGTATATCCATCATCGCTGGTATCAACCCATGGCTAGCCTGTGCGTTTGGCATGTTGGCAGGCGCAGTCGCTGGTATCGTCACGGCTTGGTTGCATGTCAAACTTGGTATCCTGCAACTGCTTGCCAGTATTTTAGTGATGGTGGCGCTTTACTCTGTCAATTTACGTATCATGGGCGCACCAAACTTACCGCTATTGGGTGAAACTACGGTGTTTAGCGCCTTGGTGACCGATGGCAATGGTTATTGGATGCGTTGTTTAATTATCGGTATGGTTGTGCTGCTGGCTATGCTGTTTTTAAACTGGTTTTATAGTACCGAATCAGGTCTGTCGATGCGTGCAACTGGCTCAAACCTAAGAATGGCTCAGGCTCAAGGCATCAATACCTCATGGATGACCATCGTCGGTATGGCAGTCTCTAACGGTCTGATCGCACTAGCAGGCGCCCTGTTTGTACAGACCCAAGGTGGCGCAGACATTTCTATCGGTATCGGTACAATTGTCATCGGTCTAGCAGCGGTCATCATCGGCGAAACCATTATACCTGCCAAGCGTATCTGGCTGATTACCTTTGCTGTGGTCGTCGGTGCTGTGCTGTACAAGCTATTTATTCAGGTCGCGCTATCGAGTGATACGCTGCGTAGTATTGGCTTTGGCCCGCAGGATTTGAACTTGATTACAGCGCTACTCG
Source organism: Psychrobacter sp. AOP5-GZ1-6 (assembly GCF_052376345.1). Taxonomy (NCBI): domain Bacteria; kingdom Pseudomonadati; phylum Pseudomonadota; class Gammaproteobacteria; order Moraxellales; family Moraxellaceae; genus Psychrobacter; species Psychrobacter sp. AOP5-GZ1-6. The sequence goes on from NZ_JBQSVP010000024.1 coordinate 22,351, forward strand.
TGGTATTTGCCTTGGTATTGCCAAAAGCGAAAAATAAATTCTTAAGTCGTAAAGTTCGAGCTTAATGTCAATGTGCAACCATAAGGAATAATGATTATGATGCAAGCTACAGATTTGCGGTTGACCTTTAATCCCGGAACGCCCATTGAAAACCCTGCACTACGCGGTATCAATTTAAACATTGCAGATGGTGAATTTGTGACTGTCATCGGTACCAATGGTGCTGGTAAATCTACTTTTTTGAATGCAGTAAGCGGTACTACTCGCGTAGATAGTGGCAGTATTTCATTGAACGGTATTGATGTCACCAAAAAAACAGCACACCAACGTGCGCATTGGGTTGCCCGTGTGTTTCAAGATCCAATGGCTGGAACTTGTGAAGCACTCACTATCGAAGAAAACATGGCACTGGCTTATAAGCGTGGTGGCAAACGTGGTTTAAGTTTTGCACTCAACCCAAGCAACCGAGACTTATTTAGAGAAAAACTCTCCGTTCTAAAGCTTGGACTAGAAAACCGTCTGACCGACCGTATGGGTCTATTATCCGGTGGTCAACGACAAGCCGTCAGTCTACTCATGGCATCGTTACAGCCCTCTAAAATACTATTATTAGATGAACATACTGCGGCACTTGACCCCAAAACAGCTGCTTTTGTACTAGAGCTGACTGATAAGATTGTAACGGACAATAAGCTGACCACAATGATGGTCACACACTCGATGCAACAAGCATTAGCGCATGGCACACGTACCGTTATGCTGCATCAAGGCCAAGTGGTATTAGATGTCTCTGGTGATGCTCGTAAAGGTATGACTGTGCATGATTTGCTAGATATGTTTGAGCAAACACGCGGCGAAAAAGTCGAAGATGACAGTTTGATTTTGAGTTGATTTATAAAACAATCACATTTGAATTCTAAAATAAAAAACGCCCTGTAAATGGGCGTTTTTTTATGATTACTTTCATAGATATAAGTATTTTGAATATTCAGAATTAAGCAATACTAACTTTTGAAGCAACTCACTGACATGCTACTACTCAAAGAGCACAGAAATTGCGTGCACGGTCTGTGTTGTTAATAATATGAGCGATAAGCAATTCTGGCGTAATGCCTGATGAATTATCAGATAAATGACTATTTTTATCTTACTGGTATCAAACCCTTTTATTATAAAAAACCTTTAAGGAAACTAATCTTTCTTAAAGATTTTTTTGTTATCATAGTCAACGGTCTAAAACAACTAGCACGTGTCCTCATTAAAAAAGACAAACTGTAGCCAAAAAATGTAGTTCAGCAAAGACTGTAATACCGATATATTAACGAAACGACTTAATGCAGTTTGGCAAGCAATTATCGATTTTTAGCTTATGTGAAGTTTCATACTCAAATTGAAGACACGCCCTAGCAACCCCTTATATCATATAAGTGTTATACAGCTTAGTTATTGCCATTTAACTGTGAGGTCTGTCATGCGCAAAATCCCTATATACTCTCATCCTGCTGCCGGTTGGCCTGCACTATTTTCTTCTACTCGTAAACTAATGGATTACCAGACTTTTTTGCGTGGTAGTGCCAGTGTATTCCAAAGTAACCAACCCAAAAGTGGCTTTGATTGTCCTGGTTGTGCTTGGCCCGACCACAAATCCCATAAAGCCATCGATGTTTGTGAGAATGGCATCAAAGTACTTGCCAGCGAGACCATGACCAAAAAAGCCGATGCTGCATTCTTTGCACGACATACGGTCACCGAACTACAAGGATGGTCAGGCTACGAGCTAGAACACAGTGGCCGGTTATCCGAGCCATTATATTACGATGCCACACAAGATCGCTATGTCGCTATCTCTTGGGAGTCTGCGTACCAACGTATCGCTGAGCAGTTTAAGCTACTAGCTTCACCAGATGAGGCACTTTTTTATACCTCAGGCCGTGTCACCAACGAACCTGCCTTTATGTACCAGCTGTTCGTACGCTGTTTCGGTACCAATAACCTACCCGATTGCTCAAACATGTGTCACGAGCCCACCTCGGTCATGTTAGGTAGGCAGTTGGGTATTGGTAAAGCAACGGTCAAGTTAGAAGATTTTGAGCAAGCCAAGCTGATATTGATGTTTGGACAAAATCCAGCGACCAATCATCCACGCATGCTAGAAATGCTTGCTCACGCTCACGAGCAAGGGTGTCGAATCATCTCGATTAACCCCATGCGCGAACAAGGTCTAAGTAAATTTAGAAATCCGCAGAAGCCCACACATATGGCAGCAGGTCAAAGCAATGACATGGTCGATGAAGTGGTTCAACTTCAGATCGGTGGGGATGCGGCATTATTGACAGGTATCGCTAAATGGCTGATTGAAAACGATAAAATCAACTATGACTTCATTGCGACCCATACTTCAGGGTTTGAACCATTAAAACAGTGGCTTACAGAGCAAACATGGGCGGATATAGAGCTCGGTTGTGGTATTCCTCAAGCGGAAATCATCGGTCTGGCTAAACTGGTCGCTGACAGTCCAGCGACTATCTGCACATGGGGTATGGGCATCACCCAACACGTACAAGGTGACGACAACGTAGCAATGATTACCAATCTATTATTACTGATGGGAATGATTGGTGTAGATGGTGGCGGTGCATCTCCTGTCCGTGGTCACTCTAATGTGCAAGGCGACCGTACCATGGGTATTCATGAGCGCCCCGCTCAAAAGCTCCTCGACAGTCTAGAACGAGTATTTGAAAAACCTATGCCGCAAAAACACGGCTTCGATGTGGTAACAGGCGCAAAAGCATTAATTGACAGTAAAATAAAGATATTCATGGGCATGGGAGGTAATTATGCCGTGGCAGCACCTGATACCACTGCCATTCAACAAGCATTGACCAAAACACAGCTTAATATCTTTGTGGGTACCAAGCTCAATGAAACCATGCTATACCCAAGCTCAAACAACCTTATCTTACCTTGTTTAGGACGCAGCGAGCGCATCATCACTGATAAAGGTGAGCAGTTTGCCACTATCGAAGACTCCATGTGTCAGATTGTACCAACACAAGGCAACCTCAAACCTGTCAGTGACACATTAAAGTCTGAATCGCAAATTGTCGCAGATATCGCAACGCACGTACTTGGCGCTGACTCGTCTATTCCTTGGCAAGCAATGAGCGAAGACTTCGACGTCGTTCGTGACTATGTCGCCCAAGCTATCGATGGCTTTGAAGACTTTAATCAACGTATTCGTACTACTGAACGAGGCTTTCATTTGTACCATTCAGCCCGTCATCGTGTATGGAATACAGATAGTGGCAAAGCACAGTTTGAAGTGCCGCAATATCCAATTACCTATGTCGCTGCACAGATGGCAGAAACGACATCTGTCTTTAATGAGAGTCAGAACACAGATAGCAGCAACCCTGTACAAGACAACATAAACGGTAACGTAAAAAATAACGAGCAAAAAATTTGGCAATTGACCAGTGTCCGCAGTCATGACCAATTCAACACTATGATTTTTGGGTTTAAAGATCGCTATCGTCAAGCCAATCGCCGTGATGTTTTGTTTATGCATCCCGATGAGATAAGCCGTTTAGGTTGGCAAAAAGGAGACAGCGTCATGGTGACGCGGTACGCTAGTCCAAATAACACTGACCAACCTCGCATACTTGGGCCACTAGTATTGACTGAAATGGATATTGCGTCCAACGCCGTTGCCGCTTATTATCCTGAATGCAATGACTTGTTTGACTTGAACACCCATGCACCAGATTCGCATATACCAGCGTATAAATCGACGACGGTCGTCCTGCAACGCGTCGATGCAAGCACGGCTGAGCCTGCATAGTAAGTGATAAATGGGTCGTCAAATAATGACAATGTTCGTGATAAAGACGCCGAAACAATACTGTTAGTAAGATAATATACGAACCATGATGATGACTAAAAACCCTGTCAAAGATAATGAGCGAACCAGTAAGCAACAGTATGAAAGCAAGACAGTGGAAGTAACAAAGACAGCCATAAATAAACCTATGTCACCACTGGTTCGTACTCATTTGTCGCAAAAGCATTCTTATGCATCAGCCAGTCAAAACGGTGATAATATCGATGGAGCACATATTGATTGTCAACCAGCTAGCCTCGCTGTAGAGGCTGCGGTTGCCATCATTATCAATGGTATTCACTACGCTGTACTGATGGCCAGTCCTCATCAACTAGAGTATTTGGCTGTTGGATTTTTATTTAGCGAAGGCCTAATCCAGCACAGCCACGAACTGCTCGATTGGGAGGTCACTCAGCTGACCGATACCGTAAGCTATAAGCCTGTCACCTTTGAGAAAAACACCGTTGATCTTGAACCTGAAAACCTCGAACAAACCTTAAAGCAGTTACAAGACTATGATATCTATATCGTCGAGCTAGTATTGAATCAACGCTGTCATCAGCGTATTCAAGCCCAAAAACGTCAGCTCGCAGGGCGTACAGGTTGCGGTATGTGCGGCATCACTGGATTGACACAGGCACTACCCGATTTGAGTGCCTATATCCAAGACAGGGATAAAAACCACTCAAATAATAAACCGACCATACCCAGTCTAGATTATTTATTGAAAATGCGACAACAAGTTGATGCCACACAGCATACGCATCAATTGACCGGCGCTGTGCATGCCGCCGCCACGATGCATAATGACCAGTTATATCTATTTGAAGATGTGGGACGCCATAACGCCCTTGATAAACTGATTGGTTGGCAGCTACGACAAAAAATCGATATCGACTGCGTTCTAATGACTTCACGGTTATCGATTGAGCTGGTGCAAAAGTCTGTGCGCGGACGTATACCTTGGTTGATTGGCATGTCTGCGCCTACTAGTACGGCTGTACGTGTCGCTGAACGTTATGGACTAGGTTTGGCAGGCTTCTTACGTAATGACAGAGTGACTTACTATTCAGGTATCTGACCCTTCTAAACATTATGGTTATAGTCGATTCAATAAATGTTCAATACAAAAACTAAAATGTGTCCTCAGTACAAATAATAACTTTCCAAACCATCTCATTACTTCTCACCCCTTCATGCCTATACCTTCCACCACCACCTATTTATAGCTAGCCTTAAACCTCCGATGTTAAGCTATTCTAGTTAAGGTCTCAACATTATCATCGGCTTGTGTTGGGTAAAATTTTAGCGATCAACAGCCCTACTATTTGAATATTTAACAGACCCTGATAAATATCGTCTAAAATTTGAGGTTAGAGAGATAATAGGTTACCCTTACCTCACGAACACGTTACATACAATTAACAGATCTGTCTTTTTTATGATGCTACCTCTATTGTGCTGACAATTCAGACCGCACATTGCTTAGTATGTAAATGACAGATGATGCATCAATTGCAGTAGTCAAATGAAAATCGCTTAACTACTGCGTATTACAGCTGATAAGGCTGTCTAAACCTAGCTCAAGTCATGTCACCATGGCTTAGTGCCTATTCGTAATTTTGCTATAGACGCTCATCATATGAGCCTTCTCTAGCACTCAGCTACCTTTGTGTATGCATATTAATAGCGTGGTGGTTTATCCATTAACTCATGCCTATTAAGAGTAGCCCCTGTCTCTTTGATTTAGCACGATGTGAGTCATTAAGACAGCGGCACAACACTTAGCATTTGCTTATCACTATCGTTGATGTTTTTGCTATTTATCTTAGCCACATACATTTCACTCAGTATGAGAGTTTGTAGGCTTTATTATATTCCGAAAGGTTTGGTATCTTTAATTTTACTAAACTTTATTAATCCAAACAATTGCGAGGTATGAATTTGAAAACTGAGTCATTGTTCCAATTTTCATCATTAACCATTATTTTATTGTTGTTAGCATTTTATGGCGGCACCTACCTACTGTCTTTATTAATCAAAAAAGACAAAGAAACGACTTCTGGTTTTATGGTCGCAGGTCACGGTGTTGGCTTTGGTATGGGTGCAGCTAGTATGACCGCCACTTGGATTTGGGCGGCATCATTTTATGCTGCTGCTACCTCCGGCTATAAATATGGAGTGTCAGGGCCGATACATTATGGCTTTTGGGGCGCCTTAATGATTTTGTTCATCTACCCTTTTGGTATGCGCTTTCGTGAGTTGGCGCCAGATGGTCATACCTTAGGTGAACTCATTCACGCCCGTCATGGTTCATCAAGCCAATTAATTTTAGCAATATCCAATATTATGGGCAGCTTAATTAGCTTGATGGTCAACTTTACCGCTGCTGGAGCCTTAGTTTCAGTTTTGTCACCATTATCATTCCAAACAGGGGTAATGATCGCAGGTATCGGCGTCCTAAGCTATACGTTAACGTCAGGGTTTCGCGCATCCGTCTTCACTGACTTTGCTCAATTAGTCGCCTTGATGGCCATTGGTGTCGTCATTATTCCGGCGGTACTATTTTCTATGGGTGGACCTGAGGTGATGGTTGAGGGACTGTCCAATCTTACACTGGAGCAGCAAAATTTCTTTTCTTCTGAAGCATTTTTTCAGCAAGGAGCACCTTATTTTGTTGCAGTATTAGCATACGCTATCGGCAATCAAACCATCACTCAGCGCTTATTTGCAATTGACAAAACTAAAATTAAAGCAACTTTTGTCACTGCTACTGTTGGCTATGCTGGTATCGTCATTGGCTTGGGTATGATTGGATTAATGGCGGTCACTATAGGTATCGAGCCACTTGATGGCAACATGAATAACCTGATTCCACAAATGGTTAGTACCTACCTGCATCCTGTCTTTATTGCCTTATTCTTTATTTTAGTCATTGGCTCGCTATCCTCAACGGCTGACTCAGACTTGTCAGCGCTCTCAACGATTATGATGGCGGATGTCTACGGCAAAAATATTGCTAAAAAAGGTAAAGTTAAACCCAAAACTATGATGCTTGTCGGTCGTAGCACGATGATTGTCGCAACAGCCGCAGGACTGATTTTTGCCAGCTTTAAGCTCGATATTTTAGTAATGCTAGTCTTCGTTGGCGCATTATGGGGTGCGATCGTATTCCCTGTCATCGCCAGTGTGTTCTGGAATCGTGTGACCAATACCGCATTTACTGCTGCTGTCATCGTCGGACTCCTCTTATTCTGTGTGGCACGCTTTGAATTAATACCTATTACGGGGTTCACAGCTCTATTCTTTGAAATATTGGCTAGTGTCGGTGGTGCTGTCGTTATTGGGTTGATGGTCTTTGGCTTTTTAGGTCGTAAGGTTGGCATGGGTGCCGCTGCGATTACGCTAGTACTGATGTTAATATTTGCCACTGGCTTCTTGCGTCAATACATGGTTTTACTCGCCTCACTGACCGCTTATGGCGCCAGTACTATCGTCTGTGTGATAGTCAGCCTGATGGGTGACGAACATTTTGACTTTGACTTAATCAAACAACGTGTGGGTGATTACGATAAAAAACCTGAGGCTTCACAAGTATCAAAGATTTAAATTGTGTTAACTAAAAACTGTCTTATATAAATAACCCTTAGTCAGTCTGAAAAACTTAATAGCACTGACTAAGCGTAAACTGCTAAAAATACTATAAGGATATAATTATGGATAACGTCTTTATCTACGGCACTTATATTTTAATCTGGCCCGCCATAACACTTGGTGTACTGATATTAATTTGTACCGCCACGTATCGTGATATCAAAAAAGCCAAACTTAATAATGAAGATATTGTTTAGTAAGTAGCACTTAATTTAATAGCGCTATCTTGTTTTATCTTCACTAGGAAGGTACATAGTGATGATAAATTAGGGCATTTATTGGCGTGAATAACCATAAATGATGGTGAAAAATATACAAGCTAGTAAATAATCTGTTTTTAATGAAAAAATGACTTGTAATTTACTATATTTTTGCTAATATAGGCGACCTTGATTGGCTGGATGGCAGAGTGGTCATGCAGCGGACTGCAACTCCGTTAACGCCGGTTCGATTCCGACTCCAGCCTCCAATTATTTATTAACTTTACGTTAATTTAAGCTTGCATTATTATCATAACTGACTATAATAGCGAGCACTTATCTAGTAACTAGATGGTCTATCAGCTAGTTTACATATTAGATAAAACAAGTTTTGCCCGGGTGGTGAAATTGGTAGACACAAGGGATTTAAAATCCCTCGCTAGCAATAGCGTGCCGGTTCAAGTCCGGCTCCGGGTACCATTACATAGTCCTATACTATCTTATAGAACATCTAAAGCCCCTGATATCAGGGGCTTTGCTGTATCTGGCGTTCTATACTGTCTTTTAATATCTATTCCAATCCATGCATCTGATGTACACTACTATGTACACTGGTTTTTAAATGTACATTGGGGTGTCAGTTATGGAAGCACGCAAACCTATCAGTTCTGATCGCAGTATTAGCAGCCATAAAGCTAATGACAAAGAATATCTAGTCTCTGTCAAAAACTATCCCATGCTGTATCTCATGGTCAGACCTAACGGCACTAAGTCTTGGGTTTATCGCTACCTTTCTCCTACTCACTCAAAAAATAAACGTATATCGCTTGGCGTGTATCCAAACGTCTCGTTCGCTCGTGCCTGTGAAATCTGGCGTGACTATGAAGAGCTACTAAGTCGTAATATTGATCCCAAAGATTATCGTGAAGCATTAAAGAATAGTATTGTTAGTAAAACTAAAAACTCATTTAATCATTTTGCTTGGGAATATTTTGATAGCTTAGATCAGACTCAAAAAGGTAATACCTTAATCCGTAAGAAAGGTCGCTTAGAACTTATATGCTCATATATTGGTGATCAGCCTATCAGTGAAATAGATTCACCTAGAATGCTTGAGGTGCTATTAGACATCCAAGCTAAGTCATTAAACAAAGCTGGCAAACCCACAGATAAGGCTGAACGCTGTGCAGGTATTGCTAGCGACGTATTTGTCTATGCTGGTGCTCGCGGCTTCTGTAGTAGCAATCCAGCTGCCTTGATCAAAAGCCAATTGGCTAAATCGAGCTATGGTCATCGTCCTGCGATCACCAAACCTAAAGATTTAGCTAAGCTACTACGTGATATCGAAACTATAGAAGGTGACTTAAACACTATCAATTCTCTTAGGCTATTGGCGTTACTATTCGTGCGTAATGGCGACCTAAGGCGTATGCGCTGGGCTGATTTGGACTTGGATGTTGGCAGGTGGACTCTAAAGCCGCTCAAAGGACAAGGCAAGGTAAACATGGTTAAGGACATGGTCGTGCCCCTACCCCGTCAAGCAGTGGCTATCTTACGCGCGCAGCAGCAAATCAATGGTCATACTAAGTTTGTCTTCTACAGTGAGACAGCAAAAAAGCATCAGATCATCTCTGATGCGACAGCGAATAAGCGTTTAAAAGATTTGGGCTACAAGGACATTCATTGTGCTCACGGCTTTAGAGCGACAGCGAAAACCATCTTACAAGAGCAATTAAAGTATCCTCTCGTGCTTGTTGAGATGGCTTTGGGTCATACAACCAAAGATCCTAATGGCACAGCTTATGGTCGATTTGAGTACATTGACGATCGTAGTGATATGATGCAAAAGTGGGCGGATTATTTAGATGCACTGCGTGAAGGCAGAGATACGGCAGAGTTTAGAGCGGATTCTAAAGATACCGCTGATCCTAATGCCCAGCTGCAAGAGTTGATTGCTCAGTTTGGAGAGGATCAAGTGTTAGCTATGTTAAAAGACAGGAAATAAGACATTGATGTATTCTAATAAACCATAAATCACTTCAAGATTTAATAAATTATACTCTCTATCTAGTTGCACTTATAAATATAAAAAAGGTACATGTAATGCCATACATCTCTCTTGAGACTCTAGTTTCAGCTAGAAAAGATATTAAAGATACAGTATCAAAACCAGAAGAGTTTTGCGGTATTGTGCTGTGTCTAATCTGTAGTTGTGAAAGTAGAATTAAAGATAGATATTTGAAGGTTGATATGCAGAAATTCTCCAAATATGCGGACAATGCATTTTATTTTTCAGATACTAAAAAACCTTACCAACAAGGATTTCATTATATTTTACTGAAGCCATATTGGAGTAAAGGTCTAAAAGAAAGGTACTCAAAAAAAGGTCGCATATCTTTAAAAAGTTTCATGTACTCTTTGTATTGGAACGCTACAGAGAAGGAGATACTTACGTTACTAAAAAAAATTCCAGAAGATTTTAGGAATGAATTTTTTATAGATGATATTTCTACTACTGACTTCAATTGTCCTAAACCGATTCAAAGACAGGATGTACTTAAAATTACAGGTAACACCTTTTCTGGATCAGACAATACATACTCAAAAGAAGGACTCTTAAGGTTCGATAATATAATCATAAATAATAAGAGACCTGGGATCCTAATAGGTGGAAATCCTTTTGCTAGTGCACTCCTCTATAAACATGGCTCTGCAGGTATCACCGATATACTTTTAGCTTACGATTTTGATATTTTTAAAGGCTATGACTTTCTGCAAAGTGAAATAGAGGTTATTGACCAAACTTCAGAAAATATAACTTCAAAACTTGAACCCTCAAATAAAAAAGTAAAACCCATTAAAATTAATAGAAACTATGATAATAAAGCTATTTCAAAGCCTTTCCTACTCTTAGCTGGGATATCTGGCACGGGGAAAACCCGCTTTGTCCGTGACCAAGCTATACTCACAGGCAGTCTTGGCGATACTTATTGCCTTATCCCAGTACGCCCTGACTGGCATGAACCCAGCGATATACTTGGCTATACCTCACGCTTAGGCGGTAATGGTAACGCTGAATATATTACCACTGACGTACTACAATTCATTGCTAAAGCATGGCGTGCCATTATTGATGCAGGTCTTGAGCTAGAGTCTGAGGGTAACGGTCTCGCTGTCACAGGTGATAAAAGCGAGCTTAACCAAGTACTGCCTTACTGGCTGTGCTTAGATGAAATGAATCTAGCCCCTGTCGAGCAATACTTTGCTGATTATCTATCGGTTTTAGAGACTCGCGAATGGCAGTGGGAGGATGAACAATTCACTTATTGCTGCGATTCTCTTTTAAAGTCAGAGACCATCAAACAATTAGATGATAAAAACAAATTACGTGATACATTAGGATTTGCAGATGAGCAGTACGATGATGCTTGGGATTTGTTCTGCGAGCATGGGTTAGGTCTGCCCTTTAATTTAATCGTAGCTGGTACGGTCAATATGGATGAAACTACACATGGTTTTTCGCGTAAGGTTATTGATCGCGCTTTGAGTTTTGATTTTGGTGACTTTTTTCCTAATGAATTTGATGACTTTTTTGAGCCGAAGGTTACTCATAACGCCTTAAGCTACCCTATTGACTCTCAAGCCTCTATCGATAAGTTACCGCCGATAGATAGTGATGGTAGTAAGAGCATTGATTTTCTGAAATCAATCAATAAAGTATTAGATGATACACCTTTTCAACTGGCTTTTAGAGCATTGAATGAGCTACTGCTTGCTGTGATTAGCGCCTATCCTAAAGATGATAAGCAGCTGCAAGCTGTATGGGATGACTTTTTGATGTGCAAAGTATTGCCGCGCATCGAAGGAGATCATGACAAGTTAGCAGTTATAGATGATTCCGTTAGCAGTCATGAGAAGTCGTTACTCACAGAATTAACAGCTATCTTAAAACAGGAACTTGTTGATATTTGGTCTATGGAAGATGATCAAGATAAACTACGTCCTGATTTATATCGTAAAAACATAGATGGTAGCGTATTAAATATCACTTGCCGTAGCAAGGCTAAACTAACTTGGATGCAACAGCGTTTAGAACGTTCTGGCTTTACTAGCTTTTGGCCATAAAATCTTTTGTCGTAGAATAAATATAGTAAAACCAATGGAGCAGCAATGCCAGATCTGTTAAGGATACAAACCCCTAATTTTGAGCTGTCTATCTGGTGCAATGACATTGAAAAACGTCAAAAAACCTATCAGTCTACTTTAGAGAAACGTGAGGCTATCAGTAATCATAATACTCAACCATCTATAGTGCGCTTTTCTCCGCCCCTAGATATTCTTAACGCTGATTTTATGAATGAGCCTTTGGTTATAGAGGATAGTCTATCTTCTTCAGGCTTAGTAGAGTCTTTAGAGTTAGATAATTTTATCTTTTTTGAGAACCTTCAATATCAGTTTGAAGTTATATTTAATGGTGACGTGGAAGAAGCGTATCTGAGTCATCGTAGCCACGCTATCAACAAGAGCTTTCGGTTTATTGATGCAAATAAACAACGTTCAACACCAGCACGCTTAACAGGTACGATCAATACTGCAAATGATGTTGGTTGGCTACGTCTGCCCTTTAATTACACCAAGTCATCTCAAACCTTTAAAAGCACCATCGCTTTTGAAGTGCTACCTACTAAGATGAGTTTGCATGATGACTTACCAAAGATGTATCAAGCGATTGATAACGCCTTTCCACTTTGGCGATTTAGTTTGGTCGAAAAGATGGAACAAGATAGTGCGCAAACCAAACAACGCCATCAGTTTCCACTGCTTTGGCTGGCAAACTTCAGCCATTTGCGTCATCAACTGTCTCATGCCTTAAAGGTTGTCAGTCAAACACCGCATAGCCGTTTACAGGCTCAAACGTCTTATACCAAAGCTGCGAGGATAAAAGGCAAAATACCTGCGCGATTAGGAGCAAAGATAAAGGAAGATCTCGATAAGGGTATGCATGAACAGCGTTATCAAGTCACAAAAAAACGGCTCAGTGCTGACACTCCAGAAAACCGTTTTATCAAAATGGTTGTATCCACTACCAAAAAACAACTGGCTGATTTTGAGCATAAGCTTAGGCAAGATAATGAAAAGTCAGGCTCTCAAAGACTATCGCATGCATTCTTAGATGAGCTTAATCAGTGGCAACAACCCCTACAAAAGATGCTGAAACAAAGCTTTATGGCTAATGTTGGCGACTATAATGGTCATGGGCGAGAGTCATTGGTGTTGCAACAAAAGGTAGGCTACAGTTCAGTATATAGAATTTGGCAAGAGTTGAAGTTTTATTTGGATGTGTTTGATAATCAATCCAGCATTTCCATGAAGTCAGTTGCAGAAATCTATGAAATTTGGTGCTTTCTTACCTTAAGAAATATCTTAATAGATGAGTTGGGTTTTAAGGAAGTCGCTACTAAGAAACAAGAACTACAACTTAAGAATTTTTTTGAATATCAGCTAAAAGATGGATTTGCTGGTGCATTTAAATTTGAACGTGATGATGGCGTTAAAGCTAGATTGGCTCATGAACCACCATTTAACAAAAATACCAAAGCGATTCGAACCTATTCTGTCAGCCAAAAACCTGATATTTTATTAGAAGTTACTTTTCCTAACGATAGACGGTTTATCTGGTTATTCGATGCAAAATACCGTATTAAATCCACAAACAGTCAGTACGATGATGTCAACCAAGACATCGAAGCAACTGACTATGTACCTGATGATGCTATCAATCAAATGCACCGTTACCGTGATGCATTGATCCGCGTCAATGAAAGCAAACACAAAAACGGTGTAAATAAGAGTCGTCCTGTGTTCGGTGCCTTTGCGTTATATCCTGGCTATTTTGATCAAATAAGTAAAGCTAACCCTTATTCTGACACTATCAATGAAATAAGTATTGGTGCTTTTGCGCTATTACCTAGCCTAACTCAAAATAGTACAGACGCTGATAACAGCTGCTATTGGCTACTAAATTTCTTACGTCAAAATATAGGCAAACGCGTTTATAGCGATGTGCCAGATTTGTCGACCACTCAATACAACTCAAGTATGGAAGAAAATATTTACTTACAGGATGCTGCGCGTATTCCGTACGATGGTATGCGACAAATACTGTATCAAGATTTGACTCTAACGCTCACTGTAGATAAAAGTGATAGCGATTATAGTCTTGTTAAAGACGGTACTATCACGCTTTATACTTTACCTAAAGACAGTCTGTTCACTAGATATGACTACCATATTTTAAAAGAAGTTCGCTATTTAAGCTTAGCTATCTGTTCTGATATGGACTCTAACCGCTACAACTTTGAATATGTATGGCCTGTGAAAAATATGGTCGCACTCACAGACCATTTTATTTTTGAGCTTGATCAGCCTTTAAAATTACAAAGTAAAATCAATAACGTACCTGACTCTAATCAGCACTCCTTCAAATTGACCACTTTGAGCTGCTTACAAAGCGTCAGTGACTTCAACGATATTGAACCAGTATATCAAGAGTTCTGTTCCAAGATAACGGTCTCATAGCAGCCAATCGTAGCTTAATTCAAAGCAGCTATCATAATAAAATTT
>NZ_JBQSVP010000025.1:0-34431 GCF_052376345.1 Psychrobacter sp. AOP5-GZ1-6
AGGTTTAGTTCATTCTAAGCCTTTATTTTTAACTATAAAAGGTCGAAAAATAGTCCTGTCCTTGCGAGCTAACTTTTCTAATTCATCAAATCTCCAGTACCTTATACCCCCTCTTTTGTATAAAACCGCCATAACAAAAATTCTACAGAGATATCCTCAATCTTTGCTATCTTGACACTGCTTATTTGCTGTTTCGGTTAATCAATACGACCAATATTATTCAACAGAATTAAAGTAACCAGCGCTATCTCTTATAGACTGAATGATTTTGACACTTATGCCTTCTATTATCTGTCGTTTTTGACAATAAAATGACATTATCGATAGCATGGACAATCTTTAAAAACCCTATGTACAAACTGTTTTTTGGTGTGACCATGATGTACTTTGCGCCTATTGGCTCTACCACATTGACTGTCATAAAACGCTATGGTCGGTCTTTGCTAGCGCTCCCTATCTGTGTCGTTCTTATTGGCTGTGACAACGCTGAACCCAATGATCATAAGGACTTGGCAACGCAAGTCACACCTGTTGATAGCACCGTACCTTCTAACTCAGAGAATGCCAAAAATAACTTGCAAGATAATGACGATCGTTTATCTAGTGTTGATGACCAGTCTAATGAAGCAGTAGAAGGACAGTCATTGATTGCGGCAGCTCAGCCGAGAAACGAGGCACTTACCTCTGGGTCACGAACGACCAATGACACACATAGTAATATCCTACAAGCCACACTAATGGGCGACTACGGAGGCATGGTGCCTTGCACTTCTTGTGACAGTGTCGATATCACACTAAACCTATTTGCTGATGGTTCAGTGCTAAAAACCAGTATTTATAACAACCCTGACACACCGCATACACCACTTTTTGAGTCTGGTATTTATCGTCAAGATAATAATAATATTACGATTGTCTACGAAGACAAAAATATTGAGACGTATCGTATTCAAGACAATCATCTTATCTTAATGAACAAAGACAAAAGCCCTAATAATGACTATACCTTGTCACGTAAATAAAAAACACACAGCGAGTTAGATATAAGTAGTCTCAGATAAAAAACTAAGACACCAAGTACCGTAGCAAACAACGCCTACCTTTAAGGCGTTTTTTATTGGTCATCTAATGGGCTTTACTTTACAATGAGTGACTGTTCACCGCGTTGATATTTTGACAACCGTTTGCTATTTCTGCGACAAAAGGTCGTTAACATGACCATAATCATGTGGGTCGGTTCTATCATGAGCAGCCATGTATTGCGGCTAGACTCACAGATAACGCTTTATTCTATTCTCTTAATTTAAGCTCGTACGGAACGTCTATGCATATTCATATTCTTGGTATTTGTGGTACTTTTATGGGCTCGCTAGCCCTACTGGCGCGAGAGCTTGGACATACCGTCACTGGCTCCGATGCCAATGTTTATCCCCCTATGTCCACCCAACTCCAAAATGCAGGCGTGACTATCGAAGAGGGTTATTTGATAGAACACTTACAGCCAGCGCCAGATTTGGTCGTCGTTGGTAACGCGATGAAGCGCGGTATGGATGTGGTTGAGTATATGCTAGACACAGGACTGCGTTATACCTCAGGTCCACAGTTTTTATCAGAGCAAGTCTTACAATCTCGCCACGTGATAGCCGTTGCTGGTACTCATGGTAAGACGACGACAACGACAATGCTTGCGTGGATATTGCACTATGCTGGTATCGATACTGGGTTTTTGATTGGTGGTGTACCATTAGTCGATACCACTGACGAGCACCTACAGCAGGTCTTCGCGCATAGTAGCTATTTGGGTGCAGAAGCAAGCAGCAATGACAACGCAAAGAGAGGATATTTCGTCATTGAAGCGGACGAATACGACTCTGCCTTTTTTGATAAGCGTTCAAAATTCGTTCATTATCGCCCGCGCACAGCTATCTTAAACAACCTTGAATTTGATCATGCCGATATCTTCGCTGATCTCAATGCCATTCAGACTCAGTTTCATCACATGATACGTATGATTCCAAGTACTGGACAAATCATCATGCCATCAGCTACCAGCAGTTTAGAGGACACTCTAGCAAAAGGAGTTTGGACGCCTGTTTGGCGCACGTCAGTGATTGACAAGAACGCAGCTGACAACCTCGGAAATGATAGCGATTGGCACGCTGAACTTATTAGCGAAGACGGTAGTCAATTTAAAGTGAGCTTTGGTGCAGATAATGACGCTATCGGCACTGTTAATTGGGCAATGAGTGGCATCCATAACGTTAATAACGCTCTAGTTGCTGTGGCAGCTGCTTATGATGTTGGTGTTAGTATTGCCACGGCTTGTGAGGCATTATCCGCATTTGCTGGTATCAAACGTCGCATGGAGTTAATCGGTGATGTGAATGACATCTTAGTTTTCGATGATTTTGCACACCATCCGACTGCCATTACCACGACTTTAGATGGTGCCAAAAAGAAACTGGCTGATAGACGGATTTGGGCCATCATCGAGCCACGTAGTAACACGATGAAAATGGGTATTCACCAAGACAGCCTAGCTGAATCTGCTGCCCTTGCTGATCACACGCTATGGTATGAGCCTACTGGTCTAGAATGGGGCTTAAAAGACGTCATCGAGCAAGCCAATGTGACCAATCCTAATATCAGCAACCAGCAAGTACTGACTAGCACTGATGATATCATCGAACATATCAGCACGCATGCTCAAGCAGGTGATGCGATTGTCATTATGTCTAATGGTGGCTTTGAAGGAATCCATCAACGTCTATTAACAGCATTAGGTGACAAATAGCAGATTTACTGTCCACTTATCACAAGCATCTACATTAAAGCGTGGCATCGTGATCAACGAGCCACGCTTTTTTATTATCAAACAGCCTACCTGTACCGGTGATTAATCAGTATGCATCGCGGTCAGTATTTGCGACTTTGCTACCTTTGTAACCTTTCATTTACCTATCCTGTCTTAATATTAGCAAATTGGCAGTTTTCCTCACATAGCTCATACACTGGTAACATTTCGTGCTTACCTTTACTTCTATGCAGTGCATACAATAACTTCATCAGAGTTCGTTATACATTATAAATGATAATAAATTAGGAGAATAACATGAGCTTTATTTGGATGATTATTGTAGGTTTGGTCGCAGGTCTGTTGGCACGTGCTATCAAGCCAGGTAATGACTCTATGGGCTGGATTATGACTATTGTCTTAGGTATCGTCGGCGCATTAGTTGGTGGTTTCCTTGCCCGACTAGTCGGTATCAACGCTGACGGTGGCTTTACTGGTCTGATATTCTCAGTGATTGGTGCCATCATATTACTGTTTGCCTATGAGATGATTACCAATAAACGTGGCGTATAACTGAACGTAGCATTGACGGTTATGAAGTAGTGATATAAGAAGAAGGTCTCGCTAATTGCGAGGCCTTTTTACTTACCTCAACTATAGAAATGCGCCCTACATTTTTAAAATAATAAAAATCGATAGTTACGGGAAAGTATTGATAAACATTACTTTTGCCCCCATTTATCTTATAATACCAACCCTATTTTATCCTTATCATTGAGGTAAGCGTTATGGCATTACTCCCTATATTGAATTATCCAGACCCACGCCTGCGCACAATTGCCAAGCCTGTAAAGGAAGTGACAGCTGAAATAAAAACCTTAATCGCTGACATGACTGAGACGATGTACGATGCTCAAGGCATTGGTCTGGCAGCCAGTCAGGTAGATCGCCACATTCAACTTATCGTGATGGATTTATCTGAAGAGAAAGACAGTCCGAGAGTTTTTATTAACCCAAAAGTGACACCGCTAGTAGAAGAAAAACAGCCGTATGAAGAAGGTTGCTTATCAGTGCCTGATGTCTATGACAAGGTTGAGCGTCCTACCAAAGTACGTATCGAAGCGCTAGATGAAAACGGTGACAAGATTGACGAAGAAGTAGAAGGCCTACTTGCAGTATGTATCCAACATGAAATGGATCATCTAAATGGGGTTATATTCGTCGATTATCTATCACGTTTAAAGCAGACCCGTGCGCGCGATAAAGTACGTAAAGTTATCAAAATACGCGAAAAAAACCATGAAGAAGCAGCCAATAAGCAGCCTCAGCCCACCAGTTCTTAATGACTTATCGTGTCAGCTGATAGTCATATATACTCAGAATCATTAGCTGCTCGATGACGATACCATTAGTCTGGCTATTAGCCTCTAGCAAAGGCTGTTTCTATTAAAGGTTCCTTAACATGACCATGATCAAAATTGACCAGTACTTTAACCCTGCCAGTTGGCAGAAATTTACCAAAGCGGCTGAAGGTCGCGAGACGCCTTTTTTGGTGGTGGATCTCAGTCGTATCAAGACTAAATACCATGAAATGGTAAGCTTATTTCCTAATGCAAAACTGCATTATGCTATGAAAGCTAGCCCTGCTGTGGAAGTGATTGATCTACTGGCAAACCTTGGTTCAAACTTTGATTGTGCTTCTATTTACGAGCTTGATCGCGTGCTAAATTGCGGTGTCGAGCCATCTCGTATTTCTTATGGCAATACCATCAAAAAAGCTGAACACGTGAAATATGCCTTTGAAAAAGGGATTGATCTGTATGCAACCGACTCAGAAGCAGATCTAAAAAATATTGCAAAACAGGCGCCAGGCGCTAAGATATTCGTTCGTATCTTAGTTCAGGGCTCAGATACTGCAGAATGGCCGCTATCACGTAAGTTTGGCTGTCACCCGAATATGGCCATCGAGCTATTGATTCAAGCACGTGATTTGGGCTTGGTTCCTTATGGCATCTCGTTTCATGTCGGTAGCCAGCAAAAAGACGTCGCTGCGTGGGATGATGCTTTGGCTAAGGTCAAATACATATCTGACTGGATGAAGAACGAAGAAGGTATCAAGCTGCAAATGATTAATTTGGGCGGTGGATTCCCAACCAACTACATTAGCGAAGTCAATCCTATCAAAGTCTATGCCGAAGAGATTACCCGCTATTTGACTGATGACTACAATGAAGATGAGATGCCAGAAATTATTTTAGAGCCTGGTCGTTCATTGGTTGGAGGCTCAGGGGTATTGGTTAGTGATGTGGTACTGATCTCCCGAAAATCCAATACTGACCTGACTCGTTGGGTATATACAGACGTTGGTTTATTCCAAGGATTGATCGAGACACTGGGTGAAGCCATTAAGTACCCTGTTTATACGCCTAAGATGGAAACCTCTACCAGTGAAGGAACGGTTGTGTTGGCAGGTCCTACCTGTGACTCAACTGATATCATGTACGAAGAAGCAGGTTATCAATTACCAGAAGAGCTTGAGATTGGTGATAAAATCTATTGGCTAACCACTGGGGCTTATACCAACTCTTACTCATCGGTTGAATTTAACGGTTTTCCACCACTCGAAGTCGTTTATATTGATTAGCTTTGAATCATTACTCGTTAATAGAAATAGAAAAAGCGCGGCACTGTTTATCGTAGTGACGCGCTTTTTCGTATTTGTCCAAAAACTGGATTGATAGCTGCTTGGCTACTGTACTAATAGTGAAATAGGCACATTGTTATTACTGTTAGTTGTCTGATTACCACCATAGCTGCTACTTTGGTTTTGACTGCTTTGAGAGATTTTTCCGATAGTTACCCACTGCCCGCGAGACACGATAATCGTACTATTCAAACGTTGGCCTTGAATGGCATGATTAACAGAACTGCTGCGATTATAAGGCGAATTGGATCGCGCTAGGCTTTCCTCTACTTGGGATAGTTGCACCTCGACTTGACCTGTGGGTAGCAGTCTTGGTGTTACCGTAATTCCCTGTGTCGTTGGTAGCAATACTTGCTGCTGGATAGTAATCTGCGGCCTTATATTATAGCGATTAGCACGATAACTCTGAGTCAGTGAATAGAGCGTGCCAGTGCTGATACTTGCCGCACTACCAGATAAGGTTTGTACTTGATATGAATTACTGCCCTGCTGCTGACGGTTACTTTGGTTAATGATACCTGACCCTTGGACACCGCGATTAGTCATAATAACCTGACCTTGCTGGATACTACTCTGTGTGCTGCTATTATTGCCAACGCGCACTGAGACGGTTAAGGCTTGTGGTTGACCATCAATTTGAGTCAAGAGCTGTTGTACTGCTTGATAATTAGCTGCTGTGGTATTCAATACTAATTTGTCTTGATACGTTGTGACTGTGCCGCCATCACGGCTGCTGTTTAACTGCTGACGCACCGCAGGTAGTAATGTGTCACCGCCATAAGTATGAATGACATAGGTGTCATAAGTCGCTGCTTGTACCACGACAGGTAAGGCTACCAGACTAGTCGCTAAGAGCGTATGGCCCACATAGCCAATGTTTTTACTGGCCATAAAAGCTCTACTAACCACCTTTATTAAATTTTGTCTAAACGTATCCATGTCTATCTCCTATAGTCAGTCCTAAATAAAACAGATACAAATGTAACCATGCGATACTGGTATACATTTTCCTTGCTTGCTATGCCTGCGCAGACAGAGGCTACGCAAAATGCACCCAGTATCGCTGTATTTATTTTATAGTGGATCGACTATAGCAGCGACTCATCATTTATTAAGATGTAATCAAGAGAGGCTGAAAAATTAATCATCCCAGCACTTACCATTTAAGCCTTAATCATTTAAACCTAACACATCCTGCATATCATACTGCCCTACTTTTTGCTCGATAATCCAAGTAGCTGCACGCACTGCACCAGCAGCAAAGGTCATACGCGCACGGGCACGATGGGTGATTTCAACCACTTCACCATCAGCGATAAACATCACGGTATGGTCACCGATGATTTCGCCACCACGAATCGCATGGATACCAATCGTACCTGCTTCACGTTCACCTGTTTGTCCTTCACGGCCATAAATGGCGACGTCTTTTAGGTTCTGTCCACGAGCTTCTGCGACGGCTTCTGCCATCATATAAGCCGTACCTGATGGGGCATCAATTTTGTGCTTATGATGCGCTTCGATCACTTCTACATCGGCGTCATCACCAAATGCTTTGGCTGCCATGCCCAGTAGTTTTAGTGATAAATTCACGCCAGTTGAATAGTTGCCAGCATAAACGATCGCAATTTTTTCACTCGCTGTAGCCAGTACTTGCTCTTGCTGTGCATTGAAACCTGTCGTACCGATAACCATCGCGACATTATGCTCGGCACAAACCTGCATGTTTTGTTCGGTGGCATCAGGCAAGCTGAAATCAATCAGCACATCAATATCGTTCACGACGGCTGTTAAATCATCAACAATTTGTACATCTAAGCAGCCTATAGCAGCAACTTCACCAGCGTCAGCACCGACAAGACTTGATCCTTGACGCTCAATCGCTGCATTTAAAGTGGTTTTTGGGTTTTGTTGTACCGCTTCGATAAGCATACGACCCATACGACCACCAGCACCGATGACACCAACATTGATGGTTTGTTCTGTTATTTGTGAACTCATATTTTTATCCTGAATATTTTATTTTTAGTGAAACAGCTGTTACATATTATTTATGGTCAGTTTAGCAAATATCACTACCTGAGTGGTTTTTTATACAGCTGATAACATACAGTTGATAAAAAGCCCCAAAGTTTCATGTGAAACCTTGGGGCTGGTTTAGATAACTTTTTAACTGATACTTTTTTTGGCTATGACCAATTAGTCAGCCGTATCAGTCAAACAACTCGCCAATTTTTTTGAAGAATGATTTTTTATGTGGCGACTGTTGATGCTTACTATCACCATCCAAGGTATCTTGGAATTGACGTAATAGGTCTTTTTGTTCACCCGTTAGATTCACTGGCGTCTCAATGATAACACGGCAAATCAAATCACCTTTCATCGTTGTACGTACTGGAGTCACACCTTTACCGCGTACACGCAGCAACTTACCACTTTGCGTACCTTCTGCAACCTTCAGCTTCACTTTGCCATCTAGTGTTGGAATTTCAACCTCTTTACCCAATGCAGCATCGGTAATACTAACGGGCACATCCATATACAGATCAGCACCTTGACGGGTAAAGACATTATGCGCTTTGACACGAACTTCAACATATAGGTCGCCGTTTTGAACACCAGCGCCGCCCGCTTCGCCTTCACCTGCGAGACGAACGCGATCACCATCATCGACACCAGCTGGAATAGAAACTTCTAGCGTACGTGATTTGTCTTTGACGCCATTACCATGGCAATCAGGACAAGGGTTTTTGATCTGCTTACCTGTGCCGCCACAATGCGGGCAAGCTTGCTGAACCGCAAAGAAGCCTTGCTGCATACGAACTTGACCTTGGCCGTTACACGTTGGACAAGTCACAATGTCAGAGGCATTTTTTGCGCCTTTGCCATCACAAGTGTCACAAGGCGCAGGAGCCGTGAAGCTGATTTCTTTTTTGCAGCCACGCACCGCTTCTTCTAGCGTCAATTCAATGACATAACGTAGGTCTGAACCACGGCGCGAACGTCCACCACCGCCACCACCACGCTGCTGACCAAAGATATCGCCAAAGTTACCAAAGATATCGCCAAAGATATCTTGGAAATTACCGCCTGCACCACCGAAGCCGCCGCCACCGCCCATACCATTTTCAAAGGCTGAGTGACCCATACGATCATAGGCTGAGCGCTTTTCTGCGTCACTCAATACCTCATAAGCCATTGACGCTTCTTTAAATTTATCTTCTGCATCAGGGTCGTCAGAGTTACGGTCTGGATGGTATTTCATGGCCAGCTTACGGTAAGCTCGCTTAATTTCCTTGCTATCAGCAGTTTTGCTGACACCTAACACTTCATAAAAATCACGCTTGCTCATGGGCTCTCCTATCGTCTTTACAGTCCACCGGCCAGTCGATTCATCAGCCTCAATCAACCATCACCACTTAGTATCACTCACAGTTATTCATAAAGGTTTCACATGAAACACAATGAACAATCAGAAAGGATAGATGATAATGATGTGAATCCTACAGGTAGATACGGCGGATTACTGCTTAGCCAAATCAATTATTAAAAGTTTGCGCTATTTATGGAGATGGCATAGTGATTTATCAAGCTTTTAGCGATGGAAAGTATCGCTTAGGAATATTTCGTCATTACAAAAAGGTTTTATTAAGGAATGAACAAAGCTTTTCATACCTCAATAACGTTAAGCCATGCTAATATTTATCGTCCAAGTTTTTGGTCTTTTATATTAATAACTATCCAAATTACTAAGTTTGCGACAAGGTATCGATTTTTATGAAGAAGCTGATTGTTTTATTACTCCTCATCGCAGTAACTATCTATGCAGGTTCGCCTTATTATAGTGCCTATCAGCTCAAAAATGCTTATGATGCCAACGACGGTGCGACGATTGCAGCAGCGATTGACTATGATCAAGTCAAACCTAGCATCCAAAACCAATTGACCAACCAGTTTACTCAGACAATGACTCAATACCCTCTCGTCTCTCAATTAGGCGGTGAGGCTCTGACTAAGGCCGCCGATGATTTTATCGTCAAGGCAGTCGATGGTGCGATTACCTCAGAGAATATCGAAAAGGTCATTAGCACTCAAGGTCAAGCCAACACGGCTACTAAAGAGCTAGCGGCAGCTTGGGCTATCGCTAGCAATCAAGTCAACCTCCAAAGCTTGATTCAGAACCTGATCGCCCAGCGCGGTGATATAGACGCTGTGATCAAAACCCAAATGCAGCAAGTGATGGAAAAACAAGCCGCTGAACTAGAACAGCAAGTGGCGCAAGGCTCTGATAGTGACAAACCTAAGCTAAGCTACTGTGGTATCAACTGCTTCACTGTTAGCGGACAAGTTAAAGGGTATCCACTGACTATAGAGATGCAACGTGATGGTCTCATTGATTGGAAAATCGTGGACATCGTGCTGCCGTAATACACAATACAGCCATAGCAGATAGCATGGCTATAGCAAACAAAATGCTGTGTCTATTTTTTAAATAGAAGAGTTTAAAACTGAGGACTTGGAACTATTAAGCTATTTTATAAGTGAATTTATGATGCAAACTAAAACAACACCGCAAGAACTACCCAACCAGACTCATCATTCGTCTACTGCCCCAGAGCCTGCTACATCAGCACCTATGACGATACTAGATGGCGGGATGGGCCGTGAGCTTGAACAGCGCGGTGCGCCTTTTCGCCAACCTGAATGGTCAGCGCTATCATTGAGCCTAGCTCCAGATAGTGTGCGTGATATCCATTTGGACTACATAAAATCTGGTGCAACTGTCATCACTGTTAATAGTTATGCCGTTACCCCTTATCATTTAGGAGATGCGTTTTTTACTGAAGGCGAAGCACTTATAGAAACAGCGGCAAAACTCGCCTTTGAGGCCGTACAAGCCAATAATTCACAGACAGATAAAAGCCTTAACAGTCCAAAAAATGTGAAAGTCGCTGGCTGTTTACCACCGTTATTTGGCTCTTATCGACCAGATTTATTCGATGCTGAGCAAGCGCCCGCTATTGCGCGGCCACTATTATCAGCGCAAGCAAACTATGCGGATATGTGGTTGGTAGAGACGCAAAGTAGTATCGTGGAAGCGCAAACATGGCATCAGCTGATTGAGGGTTTCACAGCAACCAAAAAAGAACTCATGGCAAAAACAGATACCCTGTCTAAACCCATTTGGATCGCATTTACATTAGATGACAGTCAACTACCACTAGATGTCACTACTGATAACACTGCCGAAGCTGACCAAGCCATTAGTCCACCTGTACTGCCTACACTGCGTTCTGGCGAATCAGTGGCAGAGGCCATACAGGCTATGATGGCGTTGAATGTTAATGCAGTATTATTTAACTGTAGCCAACCCGAGGTCATGGCCTCTGCACTACAAGTCGCAAAGGCTATGATCGATGAAGCAGGGTCACCCATGCAGCTGGGTGTATATGCCAATGCCTTTGTATCAAAACAAAGCCACAAACAGGCAAACGCACAACTGCGCCAGATACGTGAGGATACAACTCCTGAGCATTATCTGACTTGGGCTAAGCTTTGGCAAGGCTCTGGTGCAAGCATTATCGGTGGTTGCTGTGGCATTGGTACCGAGCATATTGAGCAGCTCGCACAGCACCTGACCCCGCAGTAATCATTCTTTATCAGAAGTAAGTATGTTTTATATAGCTACTAGTCTGTCAAAGCTATGTTCCAGACAAGGCGCAGTCAAAAATAATATTAATACCTGAGCAAGACTGGTAACGCAGTATGGGGCAACTTACTCTACGCCTAAGAACTCTAAGAATTCAGGGCTCTCAAAGCTGGCTTGGTAGAGCACGCCATCCTCGCGGTAGATAGCAGGCGTGGCTATGACGGCCAGTCCAGCTGCTTTTTCGCGGTTAGGGGTCACATGATCTGTACTACAGCTCGCTGGTGCAGGTGTCATCTGACCCGCTAGCATGGCTTTATCAAAAGCTTTACGGCGCTCGTCTTCACTGCCCTGACACCAGATACCACGCATCTGCTCAGGTGATGCTTCGTATATCGGATAACCAATCACGTTGACGGTGACACCTTTCGCATTGAGCATTGGTACTTGCTGATGCAGGCGGCGGCAGTATGGACAATTCACATCGTCAGCCACATAAATGACAGCACGTTCTTTACTGGTTGCCGGATAGGTAATGATTTGGCTCTTATCCAGTGTCGCAAACACAGACTGGTTCTTCAGTGCTTCGAACTCTTCATCAAGCCCCACAAACTGACCGTTTTCGATGACCGATATCTCGCCATCGGTGATGTACTGTGCATCATCTGATAATAAGAAAGGCACGCCTTCTAACGTCGCACCCCAAATCACACCCGGCACGGCGGTATAAAAGAACGGTGTTTTGGCGCTCATGTTTTTGAGCGCAGACATATTGGCCAATATGTTTGATTTAGTGCTAGCACTGACCGGCTGGCCCAGTTGCGCGCTCGTACTACGAGCAGGCGCTTCGGTCACGACACGCTTGCTCGGGTTCTTTTGTAGCTCGCCTTGGATGACGTACTTACCGTCTTCAGTAATGTGCAATGGCAACTGTCCTGCCAAATTGACTTGATACATATTGGGTAAGTTGGACGGCACAATAGAGGTAATTTGCGTTTTGATACCTGCCTGAGTCAGTAATTGGCGCAAGCGATTGTCAACAGACTGACTGACACTTCCATCTGCTTGTGTGCCTGTAGCAGTTGTGTTTTGGGAACTCATATTTTGGGCGCTTTGAGCGTTTTGGCTCACATTATTACTGGTGGCATCAGGTGTACTGGGCTGAGCGCAGGCTGTGGTTGCCAATAGTACAGTACTAATGAGACCAGCAGATTTTAAGGCGAATAATTTCACAGAGACAGTCCTATCGAATTGGTCATAATGACAGTTTTAATAAAAAAGGTAGTTTATGGCCGCCACGTGGTATTGGACTAGTAACGACTATAGTTGAGTTCAAATAATTTCGATACAAGGAAATCGAGTGCAAGCGATACATTAGTATGGTCAGCGAGGATGACGATGTAGCGGACTTATATGGATTTGATTATATATTATGTAAAAATATAGATTAAAGAGATAGTAAGACTTTAGCACAAGCACATCCCTTACAAAGCCTTAAAAGCTTGGTTTTGCAAAATTGCTACCTAGCTTTAAGAGATAGGCAACACATCCTGCCCTAAAAATAAGAGAAAAAAAGCAGCACACTGTTTAGTGGCTGCTCATTTTAGACAAATGCTATGTGTTATTTGAAGGTTAAATTATATGAAAGCGAGATAAAGCAGCTTTTTAAAATTTAACAGTCTCTTAAAACTTAGCGACTTCTTCTGGCGTTAAGAAACGGCTATCGCCTTTTTCTAGGCCTTCTAGATTGATGTGACCGATACTGGCGCGGTGCAATTCCGTGACTCTATTGCCAAAGTAACCCATCATACGTTTTACTTGATGGTATTTGCCCTGCTCTAGCGTCAGGCGTGCATGTTTTTCATCAATGAACTCAAGAGTAGCCGGTTTGGTTGGCTCGTGATCACCTTCTAATAAAATACCTTCCGCGACTTTTTTGATTGCATGGGCCTGAGCATCGCTGTCCATTGCCTCAGCCAAAGTCAGCTCATAAACCTTGGCATGTTCATGCTTAGGGCTAGTCACACGATGTAGCCAGCCACCGTCATCACTGATTAGTAGCGCACCAGTAGTATCGACATCGAGACGTCCTGCGATACGCAAGCTACCAAGCTCTGGCACAGCGATGAGCTCAGTGACGATTGGGTATTCTTTGGCCTTTAGCGTACATTCAAACCCTTCAGGCTTATAAAGTAAGATATAACGACTGCCAGTTGCGACTGATAACGGCTCACCGCCCCACATCACTTCGTCATTGATGATATCGACATGCAAGCCAGGATCTTTGACGACCTGCTCATTTACCATCACTTCACCAGCATGCATGATTTTTTTGGATTCTTTGCGTGACAGCTCAGTGGCTTTGCTAATAAATTTATCTAGACGCATACTATTTACTACCATCCGTTTTATGATACCTACTCTACCTCAGTAGCAGCAATGCAAGCGGTCATACTAAGCTTGCTCACTATCTTGACGGGTAAGAAATGGTACTATAATAAAAATTAAATAAACACTGCGCCAAATACGGACAACAGTGAAAGTTAGACAAGTTTACCATATCCAACCTATAGACCTGATGAAATATGAGTTATCAAACGTTAAAACGTGCCGTCACTGCTCGCTTAGAAATCAAAAAATCCGAGTTTATTGCCTATGCTTATCCAGTAGCTACACGCGAAGACGCAATGTTTCACGTGGAACAACTACGCGACAAATATCCCGATGCGCGTCACCACTGCTGGGCTTATATCATTGGCGATCCAAATAATACCACTAGTGCAGGCTTCGATGACGATGGCGAACCAAGCGGTACGGCTGGACGTCCGATACTAAATGTGTTGCAGCACAAATCTATCGGCAATGTGATTATCATCGTGGTGCGTTATTTTGGTGGTATTAAACTGGGTGCAGGTGGTCTCACCCGTGCTTATGCAGGATCGGCACAAGCAGCAGTCGATCAGATGACCTTGAACGCTTATGTACCAATGGCGAAAGTGCAGATAGTGGCAGAGTTTGCCACCGAAGCGCAATGCCGTTACGTCGTCGATAGCCTGAGCGGTCGCATCGACGATGTCGCTTACAGTAAACAAGTCACCCTGACTGTGACCCTTGCTGAGGCAGATATTAATAGCTTGAAAGAACGATTGGCGATGAATGGGCGGGTGTTGGAGAAATAGTTTGAAGACACGCATTAAGCGATACGTATTTGACTGACTGATACTCAGTAGCTGACCCTGAGTAACCATGCGTTCACTCAAAATTATTGGTTTTAAACATTAGCCTCGGTATGATAAGACATTGCTTTTTAACAATAATTAAATAAGAGCCATTTATGTCAGCATCCAACTCGACCAAACCTTTCTCTCCAGCGCCTTTTAAACCGCCATTTTGGCTGACCAATCCACATCTACAAAGCATCTTGCCCAAATTCTTTGCACCCAAAGCTCCGACCTATCGGCGCGTGGTCGAAAAAGACTCATTGGACGAGAGTGATATTGCCTACGACTTTTATGATGCGCACCCTGTAACAGAATCGACAGCTGGTGAGCTTGAACAGACACCGTTAATCGTACTATTTCATGGAATGGAAGGCAGTAGTGACAGTCATTATGCTCGTGCGTTGGCGTATCAAATGCATGCCCAAGGCTGGCACTTTGTCGTCGCCCATTTCCGTAGTTGTGGCGGTATTCCTGCCAGCGGTACCGTATTTTATAATGCTGGTGATACAGATGAGGTACATCACGCGCTACAGAATTTGCGCGAGCAGTATGCCAATATCTATGCGGTTGGCGTGTCACTCGGTGGTAATGCACTAGCGAAGTACATGGGCGAGTATGGTGACGAAGCCATCTGCAAAGGCGCTGCGGTCATCTCTGCTCCCGTCGATATGTCGTCAGCGGCCATTACCATGCACAGCTTTTTGAGTCATCGTATCTATACGCCGTATTTGCTTAATCCAATTATCAAAAAAGCACTCGCCAATGACTTGAGCAAAGACGAAATCGACGCTATCAAATCATCCAATCGCATCAGTGATTTTGATGATATTTTTACCGCGCCGCGTCATGGTTATCGCTCTAAGAACGACTATTATCATACGGCCTCCGCTCTACCATATCTAAGAAACGTTACCCAGCCACTACTACTCATTAGCGCTAAAGACGATCCGTTTATCGGTTTCACTGCGACGCCAAACGATGTCTCAGATAGTGTGACTATTTTGGACACTCCGCACGGTGGTCATATCGGTTATCTGCGTTATCGTTCAGACAATAATCAGGCCAAAAATAAATCGTCTGTCACCGAAGGTAAAGAGTCTAAAACTTCAAAATTCGATATCAATTGGATACCCGAAACCGTCAGCGCTTATTTCAATTGGATTGGTGTGGCTTCTATTAGCGAACCTTCTCAGGATATAGGCTCTGACAATAAATAATCATTGTCATCAATGATAAAACAATAATGTTATCTTTTAACCCTTTTGAGAGTGCGCTATGTACCCATTTATCCGTTATGCCAGCACCATCGCTCGTGCCGCCCTAAAAACGAAAAAAGGCGATACATTAACTTTTAAAGACACCAGTGAGATTCAGTTTCGCTGCCGCTTATCTGATATCGATAATTTTTTGGAGATGAATAACGGCCGCGTATTTACGCTGTATGATTTGGGACGTATGGATTTTGCGGTACGTACTGGACTTGGCAAGCAGCTGTTAAAACAACGTTGGGGGTTGGTGATCGCGGGCAGCACCATCCAATATCGTAAGCGTATTCGCGCCTTTCAAAAAGTCACGCTAAAGACCAAAATCGTCGGTATCGATGCGCGCTGGATCTATATCGAGCAATCGATGTGGGTGAAAGGTAAACCCTGCTCCTCTGGGCTACTGCGTACGGGTGTGACCAAGGGTGGCAAAGTGATCGACCCGGCACAAGTACTGGCAGTATTAGGACAGTCTGATTGGACGATGCCTCCGACCGGTTATGTGGCCGAATGGATAGAGAGTGATGCCGACCGCCCATGGCCGCCTATCGCTTAAAATGTCTAAAACTCACGCATATCTCTGTAAACAGACGCCTTGTGACGACAGCGTAAAAAGAACGATACTGTTTGATAACAATACATTATACAAAAAAACATAATAACTGCTAGGATACTAGTAAGCGTATCAAAAAAAACAAATACCTTACTAGGAGCATCACGCAATGAATACTACTGATTATGTCGGCACGTTATTTGATAATAGTGAATCAAATCCAAACAAGATCACTGTCGCCTTTACTATGGCAGGTGTGGCACTGAAAAAAGGCCATTCTGCCTCAGTGATACTGATGGTGGATGCGGTACATTTGGCACTGCCCAACGCTTTGGCTGATGTGAGTATTGGTGCACCGTTTGAACCTGCTGGTGAATTGCTAGAAGCCTTTATCGAAAAAGGCGGTCAAGTATTGGTCTGCGGTGCTTGCATGAAACACAACGGCGTGGAAGAGTCAGATATTGATAAGCGTTTTGAAGTGATTAGCGGTGATGATGTGGTTGAGCTGCTGATGAATGCAAAAGGGTCTTTGCAGTTGAATTAAACAGTAAACAAAATCAGTCAATAAATATGTTGGTTTTCTTAATACCTTAAGAAAACCAACTTTTATCTTATGAACAATTTCGTTGTTATTTATCGACAAATATTGTATGTTCATATTGTTTAGTAAACTCTGATATTGAATATAAGGTCGATAAACTATGAGTGATATAGTGCAACAATATATAGATATAACTAGAGAAGAGTTATTTGCCTCAAAGAACAAAATAGATATTACTTTATCTGATGAACTTTTATTCGGCACTATATGCTACAAGTATTTCTATAATGAAGGTAGATTTGATATCACTGACTTTAAGAACTCATATACTGACGGTGCAAACGATGGTGGAGTCGACCTTATAGCCGTGAATGAAGGTGATATTTACAAAAGCTTAGTATTAATTCAATCCAAGAATGTTAAAAACTTTAACTCAAAAGATGAGATAAAAGATATCTTTACTAAGATGGCTCAAACTGTAAAAGACTTCAGAAATGATAAGGTAGGCTCATATAATAAAAACTTGAGACGTATATATCGTGAAAAGTATGATGATGCAGTCGAAGATGAGAATTTTTCTATAGAGTTAGTGTTATTTATCAATACCAACAAATCTGAAGAGTATCGAGATGAGATATCTTTGCATCTCAAAAAAATAGAAGAACTCGAAGACTTTGAATTATCTATATTTTACAAAAATGAAGTCGAACAACAAATTAAAAATTTTGAAAATGGACAAAGATATGTCCGAGAAGGAAGAGTAGATATATATAAAGACCATGGGTTTATAAAAAATGGAGAAAATGGTTTATTAGTTAATATATCAGCTCTTTCAGTTAGAAAGCTTTATGATAAATATAGAGACGAAGGCTTATTTGAACAAAATTTTAGATATTTTGTCAGAAATAAAAAAATCGATGATCAAATTAATAGTTCTCTTAAGAAAAAAAGAGATAAATTCTGGTTTTTAAACAATGGGATTATCATTGGTTGCAAAGATTTTCACTTAGATGGTGATAACATTAAACTAGAAGATTTTTCAATAATTAATGGGTGCCAAACTACTACTATACTGGGTTCTTATAAAGGTTCAAATGAAGATTTAGACTTCCCTATATCTTGCAAAATTGTTAAACCAGATCATGGGGGAGAAGATTATTTTAATGTTTTTATTTCTGAAATTGCTGAGGCATCAAACTCGCAAAAACCTATCTCAGATAGAGACTTAAAATCCAATTATCCTGAACAAAGGAATTTACAGCTAGAGTTAAAGGCCCAAGACCCTAAAATATATCTCGAAATTAAACGTGGTGAAGGTATTTTAAGAAAAAGAAATCTTCAAAGTTGGCAGAAAATAAAAAACGATTCATTAGGACAATTAATACTTAGTGTTTTGCTACAACGTCCTGGAACAGCTCGAAGTAATAAGAAAAAGATTTTTTCTGATCGTGGGACTTACAACAGCATTTTCAAACGTACTCATGATAAAGACACTATTGTAGATTTACTACAGTTGGCAAACTATTACGATGAGTTTGTAAAGTCATCGAACTTGAGTGAGAAGCCATCTAATATAGCTAAAAATGGTAGGTTATGTGTTCTTGCAATCATAGGATTTATTATAAAGTATAATCATCAGCAAATAGATATCAAATTAGAGAGTAGTAGTGCAGAGTGGGTATCTGACCTTACTAGCGATACTCTAACTGGCCCGTTGTTTGATAAAAACAGACCTGACGATTATAGACATGCTCTCAACTCGTTATTCAATCAAATTATTATGGCATTGCTAAATTTATACACATCCCGTGGAGATACTGAGACCTCTGTAACAAACTTTTTTAAAACTGATAAAAAATATTTTTCGGTTATACTTGAGTTTATTAAATCTAGTATTATTTTAGATGAATATGAATTTCATAAAGTTAAGGAGAAAATGGATAAAATATTTTATTAAATCTCACTGTTCATTGATTGCCTACATTTTTATAATCAAATATTCTAACTATAGTTGAATTCAAATAATTTCGATACAAGGAAACCGAGTGCAAGCTATACATTAGTACGGTCAGCGAGGATGACGATGTAGCGGATTTATATGGATTTGACTATACAAAACTGTAGCCAAAAACCCACCTCCCTATTTTCTAACTAAATACACACTATCTAACACAGACGATATTCAGCTTTGTTAAAGTGGCTCATGCAAACACTCTACTAAAAGGCAGCCAGTCATGAGCTTACTTGATACCCTGAACCTCTCCTACCCTATCGTCCAAGCACCAATGGCAGGTGCAACCACGCCTGAACTGGCGGCGACGGTGAGTAACTTTGGCGGACTGGGCTCATTAGGATCTGGTATGACAGCACCAGATGTTTTAACCGGCCAAATTGATACCATCAAATCGCTCACCGACCGACCTTTTATGATCAACCTGATGGTGCTCTCCAATCAGGAATATACGACCATTGATACCGAGCTCCCTGCTTGGCTAAGTAAGTATTATCAGGACAATACTATCGAATTTACACTACCTGAATGCCCTGCTCAGAACTTCTCAGAGCAGCTGCAAGTGCTCTATGACAACCCTGTGCCTGTCGCCAGTTTTACCTTTGGCATTATCAGTGCAGAGCAAGTCCAGCATCTGAAAAATCTAGGTACACTCGTCATCGGCACCGCCAATCACCCGTTAGAAGCGAAGGCATGGGCAGATATTGGTGCAGATGCGGTATGTGTACAAGGGGTCGAAGCTGGCGGACATCGCGGTGGTTGGTTGCCGCAAAGTGAGAGCGATCCATTGGGGCTATTGACGCTAATTAGCCAAACGCGCGCCTGTACCGACATTCCACTGATTGCAGCGGGTGGCATCATGAACGGGCAAGCTATCAAAGCGGTTCAGATGGCTGGTGCTGAGCTGGCACAAATAGGGACAGCGTTTTTGACCACTAACAAATGCGGTATCAATGATATTTATAAACAAGCGTTAATTGATGCCAGTCAAGATAAGCGCAGCTCAGAAACGCGATTGACTCGTCTGTTCTCAGGTAAGCTCGCTCGTGGTTTATTAAACGACTATCTACGTGATTTTGCTGAATTTGAAAGCGCTGATACGCTACCGCCCTATCCACAATTAAATGCCATGACCAAATTTATGCGAGCTCATGCATCTCAGAATATGGATGCAGAACATCTATCTCTATGGGCAGGACAAGGGGTGGCTCTGGTCAAAAAAGAAAGCACGCTTGAGCTGCTTGAGCGATTGGTAAAGGATTTATAAAATTACTCATCTTTTAACGTTGCGCGAAATTTTTTATAATCCTTGGCGGTGTCTTTTACCGACTCTATCATGGGTACGTGACCGACCTCTGGCATCATAATAACCGTCGACTGCGGAATGAGCTCTTTGATCAGCGCGGTCGTTTCAGGCTTGATGACTTGGTCCTACTCACCCCAAACGATAAGCGTCGGAATCTTATAGTTCGCAATGATTTTGGCACGCTCCTCGACATTGTCTGTGACGATCTGCTCTAGTATTTTGGACTCAAGTACCTGATTAGCGATACGCTCTTGCGCAAACACCGCTTGCACAGTTTTGGGTAAATAAGGTGGCTTATACATCACAAAGTCGTACATCTTATAGATATCTTCCGTCTTATTGACCAGCAGTGGGTTGTTCTTAATAGTGGCGTTTTTTAATGATTCAGAAACACCAGCTGACCAAAACCCTGCGCTGTCGATGAGCCATAGGCTTTTGACATCGTCTGGATACTTTGCCGCATACGCCACACTAATGGCGCCGCCCATCGAATTACCGCCGACATGAATATTGGATGCCAAACCTTTGGCTTGCATCAATTCGTGCAGGCGCTGCGCTTGAGCATCCGCGCGATAGTCTGCGGTTTCAGGCTTACTCGAATCGCCAAATCCTAGCAAATCTGGAATAATAAGGTGATAGTCTGCCAACTGATCAGCGATACGAGTGAAATTATCTTTATTACCACCAAAGCCATGAATCAATAACAAAGGCTCCGCATCAGTAGCATTAATAGTACTGGTATCATGGGTAGCATTGCTTTCGGCATACGTGAGCGTTTCACCAGATTCCAGTGTAAACATCTTGGTACTGAGGTCTGCTTTATTGCGTTCGTGTTGGATAATTTTTTGAGTGGTGGCAATAGTAAAACTATTGGGTGTTGTACAACCGACCATCGATAAAGTGAGTAAGGTTGCTAGCCCTGTACGTCGTAATGCCATCAAAAACTCCCTATTAATATATCGTTAGCGAACCATCGAACTACGACAGCTGTACCTTCTTACTTACGCCTTGTTTTTTGCCTTGCGGCTTAGCTTCTTAGCAAGTACTACTTATAAAATCTGTACTCGATATGACATTGAACTATAATACTCATAATCATCACTATTTATCTTATAAAATATACGCTTATATCATTCATGCATGCCGGTGGCATCATGCAGGACAACTCAAAACTATGGCAAAACTTCCCATCATTAGGATACGTACACGGCGAAAATACTATCGACTTATCTTCACGGGTATCATGGCGACAATGATGTCGTTCATTATTTCGACAGCATTGTTGGTGGTAAAACAAGGCTTTATCGATGGCTTCTTTATGGAGCTGATGCATTCGTGGGGACTGGCCTTTATGTTTGCTTGGCCAAGCGCTTATGCCTGTGCCTATGTCGTGCAGGAGCATATTCTTAGTCGTATTGAGTTTTATTAGGGCGTGTCATCAATCAGATTATGAGCATTAAAATGAAATAAATTGATGCTAAACAAGGAAAAATTCGCAGTGAATATGAATATATTGACGAGGATTTTGACACCCTTTAGCGAAAATTTAGCCATTTTAAGACCATAAATTGCATCAATGTGCTAATTGATGACACGGCTTAAGTAATACAAAAAACACTACTGATGTAAGCCAAGCTTTCTATAATGAAATCCCGTTAGCGCAAATGTATCCGATATCTAGACGACCAGTCTATTTTTAAGTATAGTGGTTTTTTTAAGTATTTTTTAAGTATAGTGACTTTGTGAGTCGATAACCTATCAGCATCATTATCATGGTATCGTTTCTACTAAAATAAAAATTACATTGGTGGATAACCTTGCTTAATAACATGATGTTTATAGTCAGTTATTCATACTCTTAGCATACTTATAAAACCACAAAACCATAAATAAGCAAAGGAAATGATTATGCGCAGTGCTATCTATAACAATTTTGGCAAACCCTCTGATGTACTGAGTCTAAATGACAGCCCCATTCCAGAGCCGCAGGCAAATGAAGTCCGAGTCAAAACGATACTCTCATCTATCCATAACCATGATCTACTGACTATCCGTGGGCAATATGGTTTCAAACCTGAGCTACCAGCGATAGGCGGTAGCGAAGCGGTTGGGATTATCGATGCCGTGGGTAGTGACGTCAAAGACCTAAAAGTTGGGCAACGTGTGGCTGCCGCAAGCGTACAGGCGACATGGGCGGAGTATTTCGTCGCGCCTGAACACATGATATTTTCTGTGCCTGATGAGCTAAAAGACGAGATGGCAGCACAGCTGATTGCTATGCCGCTCAGCGCTCTGATGCTGATTGAATTTTTAGATTTACAAAGTGGACAGTGGGTCATCCATAACGCTGCTAATGGTGCAGTCGGAAAATCACTCGCTATGCTAGCAGCGGCGCGTGATATCAATACCATCAATGTCGTGAGAAGTAGCGACGCGGTAAAAGAATTAGAATCGCTAGGTATTAAAAACAACATTAACTCCTCAGATGAGGCCTGGAAAGACCAAGTCCGTAAAATCCTTGGTGATGACAAAATCAGTGCTGCGGTGGACTCGATCGGCGGTGAATCCAGTAATGACTTGCTCTCACTGTTGGGCCATGGTGGCACCTTTGCATCGTTTGGCATTATGTCAGGAAAACCGATGGTACTAGACCCAACCCACATCATATTTAAACAAGCGACTCTCAAAGGATTTTGGGGTAGCAAGATCAGTCAAGAAATGAGTGTAGAGAACAAACAACGTCTAATCGATGAGTTGGTCGAACGTGGTACCAGTGGTAACTTAAAACTGCCTGTCGAAGCGGTATTTGATTTGGCCGACATCATCAAAGCAGTCAATGGAAAACTACAAGCGAGTAAAAACGGTAAAGTGCTATTAAAAGCGTAAATAAAATCACTCTCTCAAATACGTCTCTGTATTTACCAATAAAGACGTAAACCAAATATTTTTATTAGGAGCTATATAATGTCTAATAATACAGCTTTCAAAGCCTTAGTCGTCAGCGAGGTCAGCGACGGCGAATTCAAAAAAAGCATTCAAGAGCGCAAAGTTAGTGACTTACCAGAGAACGACTTGCTCATTGAAGTGCATTATTCATCGTTGAATTATAAAGATGCGATGTCGGCATCAGGTAATAAAATGATTACCAAAAACTACCCGCATACGCCTGGTATCGATGCGGCTGGTGTGGTCATCAGTGACAAATCAGGCACGTTTAGCGCAGGGCAAAAAGTATTGATATTCGGCTATGATCTCGGCATGAATACCGATGGCGGTCTGGGTCAGATGATTTCTATACCAGCCGATTGGGCGCTGGCTTGCCCAGAAACGCTGACACTAAAAGAAGCAATGATTTATGGTACTGGCGGCTTGACCGCAGCCCTAAGTATACAAAAGCTAGAAAAAATGGGCGCAAAACCAAGTGATGGTCCAGTCGCTGTGAGTGGTGCAACAGGCGGCGTCGGCACGATCAGTGTCGCTATCTTAAAGCAGCTCGGCTATGAGGTGATTGCATTCTCAGGTAAGCCTGAGCAAAGCGAGCATCTAAAAGAGCTTGGCGCGAGCGAAGTACGTCATCGCGACACCATCAATGAAGTGGGCAAACGACCAGTTGGCCGCGAGCTATGGGCCAATGCTATTGATACCGTAGGTGGCGATTACTTAGCCAATCTACTCAAACAAACCAAAGCTGGCGGTGCAGTCACCAGTTGCGGCTTGGCGGCGTCTCCTGAGTTATCGATGACGGTATTGCCATTTATCACACGCGGCGTGTCCCTACTCGGTATCGATTCGGTCTATATTCCATTGGCGGATAAAGAAACGATTTGGCAGCGTGTCGCCACCGATATGAAACTGCCTAACCTTGAGAGCTATGGCGAGGAGATTACGCTGGAGCAAACGCCAGAGTACTTAGATCGCTTTATGGCGGGCAAAACGGTTGGGCGTTATGTGGTGAATGTGAAGGGTTAGTTATTTAAGAGTTAATATTATAAATAAAAAGCAGCATCTCTTTTAAGGTGCTGCTTTTTATTTATAATATTTACGATATTTTTAACGCTTATGCAGCACTTGACAACAAGATCACGTCGTATAATAAAAATACCAACCATTATAAAGCTTAGTTAGAGATATTACCGTGAGTCCATAAGGCGGTATCATGTAGCCAACTTCGATATTATCATTTGGTGCTTTTAAGTAGCCAAACTCATTATCCAAAAAACCACCCATTGTTAGCACTAGATAACCATCTTCTCTAGCCATATGAACGATACCTGAGCGATCCAGCTTCTTACGTAATTTAGCAACTTTTCTTGTATCTAAATTATCTGCCATAATCGTTCCAGCGTAAGCAGTCGCTATTTCTTTTTCGGTCTTATATTTATCATCATTAGAGATAAGCTGGTCATTGAGTATTTTGTGGTGCCGACGCATATCACTCATCTCATAGACATTAGCTTCTTGGCTGAGTGTATCTATGGTTTGCAAATTGCTTTTATTTAGCAAAAAATGAACTTGATTGCCCATACCGATTGCTGAAAGATAAAGTGCAATCACAGTAACTATGGGAAATATCGCTAAAGGCATATAAGAAGATGGCTTTTTATATCCTTTGCTAAATATATTTAAAACCGAGAATAGTAACCCAGCAATTAGAAAAAATAGCAGAGTTAGAAGACTTAAAATCGGCCCAAAGCTGCCAAAATAGGGAGAATTAAACAAGCTTATCGAGAGAATAAATAGGACAAGATATGTGACGTATTTTTTATTTTTTGCTGTCATAACAGTCTCACACTGGGTTTAAATATTGCTAATATCTTAGCGTGAGTCTGTTATAAGTAAGATGAAATAAGGATGAAATTAATATGGAGCGGATGACTTACGATTAAATGCAACTATTTCTACACTACCAACACCTAACCACACGCCCAGTCAAACTGATCATTCAGCAAATCAATTTGGCCATTACCACCACCCATATTGGCATCACCAAACTCTTCTTCAAATTCAATATAAAAAGGGCTAAATTCTGGCATGCCCTGAATGGGATTAGCCGTACCGCCAAAGTGGTTTTTTGCATGAAACCTATTAAGCTTTAACGCCTCCCCTTTTTCAGAGAACATCGGAATATAGGCGTTCACATCATCTTCATTTGGCCACTCATCGAGCACCTTTCCAACATTAGGATCATCTGTTCGGACAACGTGCTGAATAAACTGAGCAGGTGCATCTTTGGCGAAACAGGTACTACCCCACTCATCTACCTCATAGTCTGGATGTATACTATTTTCTTTATTAGGCAGCGGTGTGGACTTACCTTCAAACTCATCCTTGGTCAGCCAAATCAATGCCCAACTACCACCAATAATATCTTCCAGATAGGTTTCTTGAGGATGGCGATGGTTGACGTAACAACTCAATGACGCCCAAAATTCATTAGCATCTATATTATTCATCTCGGTAGAATTAGTAAGCATGTCTTCAACACCATCCACCCTATCTTCAAAGGCATCTTCCGCTTGAAAAAAAGAGATGGCCACAAGATCTTTACCTTTTACCCGATACGCTTCAGGCACTAATATCGTCCATAAATGCGCCATCGGTAGACCGTGTATTCTACTTCGTGGCCATTGATCTGTAGTGATGCCGACTGGGCGGCCAAAGGCCCAACCTTGTCCATGATCTTTATCCGTTAGTTCCAAATCGAATGCTTGTGTTAATGAGTTCATCGTTAGTTGTCCACCTTTTTAATTTGGCACTATCTTTATTTATCAGACAAACTACACCAACCAAAACCAATCAGGGGCAAATAAGTAGGATATAGCCATTGATAGTAATACCACCAATATACTACCCACCATTGCGCCAACCCATGACGTGCCACCTTTTTCCGCTAACGCCTGTTCAAGCGTAGCTGGATCTGCTGTACCTCTCATAACTGTTTTTATATTTCTAACGCTATGACTAAAGTAAAAATAATTACCCAACATACCTGTAAGTACAGCCCATCCGATAAAAAAGCTGGTTTGACCAATAGAGTTATAGGTTTCCATACCAAGCATATACATTAGAACCAAGTCGACCGCATTAATACCAACTACAATACAAAAGGCTTCTAGGTACATTTTACGATAACACAACCAAGATGCTCCCAAAAGAAGTCCAGCAATATTAAAACTATGAATGCTCGAACCATCCTTATTGACTTCTATGCGTGGCTCACTATCCTTAAACCATTTGGCACGGTAAAAACTATCATACCGTTCACCGACAAAGGCAGCTAGTAAAGTATCAGCTGTCTCAGAGTCATAAGATAATGTGTTTTGTGGGCTTTGCGCATCTTTTGAGATATTGACGGCAGTAAGCGGTGGCGGTGTTTGTCCTTGAGTGTCAGAAAGGTTGTGACCACAACTTGAGCAGAAAGCTGACTCGTTTGCGTTTTCTTGATTGCAGCTGTTACAAAGCATTTTAGCCCTTAGTTCTAATAAATATAAATTTTCTAGCATCCTGCGCCTGTAATGACAGGCAAAGAAAACCAATTAAAGTCGACTACATTATAGATAATAAAAACAAATGTTCAATGGAAAACTATAATCTTCTTAGCTACCTACTTATTTGAACCAAAAAAAACACCCAACCAAGTTGAGTGTTTTTATCGACGATAAGTTGTATATCAACTCAAAAAATTTGAGTTGAAAAACTATTAGATAAGTTTACGTAGTCTAAGATGGTAACAAGGCAACCGAGCGCAGATAGTACGTGTTTGTACATCTAGCGAGGTTAACAAAGTTACCGTTTAGAATACTTAAACAGCTTATTCCCACTCAATCGTTGCAGGCGGCTTGCTCGACACATCATAAGTCACACGTGATACTTCAGCGATTTCATTCATAATGCGGTTCGATACCGTCTCGATCAAATCATACGGCAGATGCGCAAAGCGAGCGGTCATAAAGTCTACCGTCTCGACCGCACGTAGCGCGATGACCCATGCATAACGGCGGCCATCACCGACCACGCCCACTGATTTGATCGGTTGGAATACCGCAAATGCTTGTGCCGTCTTGTCATACCAGCCTGAACGCTCAAGCTCTTGCATAAATATCGCATCAGCTAAACGTAACACGTCAGCGTATTCTTTTTTGACTTCGCCAAGGATACGCACGCCCAAACCTGGACCTGGGAACGGGTGGCGATAGATCATTTTGGCTGGTAAGCCAAGCGTGATACCAAGCTTGCGCACTTCGTCTTTAAACAAATCACGTAACGGCTCAATCAATTTGAATGCCAAGTCATCTGGCAAACCGCCTACGTTGTGATGGCTCTTGATCACGTGCGCTTTGCCTTGATGTGATTTAGCGGATTCGATGACATCTGGATAAATCGTACCTTGTGCTAAGAATTCAACGACTTTACCATCGCTCTGCTCACTCACTTGACGCGCGCTATCCGCGAATACGTCAATGAAGGTTTTACCGATGATTTTGCGTTTCTTTTCTGGATCAGACTCGCCCGCTAGCGCATTTAAAAAC
Source organism: Psychrobacter sp. AOP5-GZ1-6 (assembly GCF_052376345.1). Classification (NCBI taxonomy): domain Bacteria; kingdom Pseudomonadati; phylum Pseudomonadota; class Gammaproteobacteria; order Moraxellales; family Moraxellaceae; genus Psychrobacter; species Psychrobacter sp. AOP5-GZ1-6. The sequence continues at coordinate 27,569 of NZ_JBQSVP010000025.1, forward strand.
AAATCTTCTGCATCAACACGCACGACTTTTACGCCCATGTTTTCGGCAAAGATTTGCATGACTTGATCGCCTTCGTGCAGACGCAATAGACCATTATCGACGAATACACAAGTCAGCTGATCGCCAATGGCTTTGTGCAATAACGCTGCAACAACTGAGCTATCGACACCGCCCGATAGACCTAGCAATACTTGCTTGTCACCGATTTGCTCTTTTAGCTGGGCGATACGCATATCAGCGATATTGTCTGGCGTCCAGTCGCCTGCACAGTCGCAGATTTGATGAACGAAACGACCAAGCAATTCCTGACCTTGTAGCGTATGCGTTACCTCTGGATGGAACTGTAGACCGTAATATTGCTTGTCATCATTGGCCATAATCGCAATCGGACAGCTTGGCGTGCTAGCCACGATGTCAAAGCCTTTAGGCGCTTCGATAACCTTATCACCATGACTCATCCAGACATTGAGCGTGCCAGCAGCGTCTTCAATGCCATCGATCAAGGTAGAGGTACCATCGATATTGATCGTCGCTGCGCCAAACTCATGGATATCACTGGCATGAACCTGCCCACCGAAACGATCTGCCATCGCTTGCATACCGTAGCAAATACCCAGTACTGGCACACCCAAATCAAACACAGCGTCGTTGATACGTGGGCTGTCTTCAGCATGGACGCTCTCAGGGCCACCCGATAGGATAACGCCTTTTGCGCCAAAATCGATGATGCGCTGAGCATCGATATCATAAGGGAACATCTCACAAAACACCCCAGAATCGCGCACACGGCGAGCGATTAACTGACTGTATTGCGAGCCAAAATCGAGAATTAAGATGCGGTCTTCTTTAATAGTAGGAGTGGCAGCAGTTGTGGTCATAAATCGATGTCCATCAATAGATAAATTGGTGCCCTATTTTAACAAGTTTACGCCCTCTATTGGCTATTAGATGTTCGATTATTAACAGTTATGCATAAATATTTAAATTCATGGAGCACCAAAGCAGGAAAACAACCGATTAAAAGACCAGTGTTAAGGAAAACTAAAACTTATTGATTAGAGTGATATATGAAACTAATCAAACAAAACCTCTCATTTACCGTTACTATACTATAGCCAATCTACTCTTAGTTGATCGCTTTTAGTCAATCTGCTTTTAATTAATCAGCAATAACGATTAAATTGGCAATCATCTAATAGCGCCTGCCTAGTAGTATTTAACTGGTCAGGCGCTGTAGACGACGATGATTTTTCGAATAGCCGAATGTTTGTCATGGGCTATATAACACGTACAAAAAAAAGGAATTTCTAACCCTAGGAGCGCTGAGAAAGCTAAAACAGTAACGTCACATTATGGAGAAAAAAATGAACAACCTTGATCATGATCAAGACAACCAAAAACCAAATAAGGGCACAAGCAAATCTTCGAAAGAATACCTACCAGATTATGTAAAAGCACGATCAAAGCATCACAAGCCTCCGCACTTAGGTACGTTTGATGTCGGTATGTCAGTACCACAGTGGCGTCCTGACCACGTACCTGACACCCGTATCGATAAATTCACTTTCTTTATGGTGCTAGTCATCCTGTTTAGTATCGCCATACCTTTGATACTGTTCCCTGAGCAGGGCAAGGCTTGGGTAGGCATAGCCCGCAGCTTTGTAGTAGATAACTTTGGCTTTGCTTATCTCACATTCGGCGCGCTATCCATAATGTTTGTGATCTACATCGTGATATCTGATATCGGTAAGATCAAACTAGGCCGCCCAGAAGAAACACCTGAGTTTTCAGATTCTTCTTGGGCGTCCATGTTATTTTGTGGTGGTATTGGTGCCAGTATCCTTTATTGGGGTCTGATTGAGTGGGCTTACTATTATCAAGGTCCTCCTTTTAATTTACCTGGCGGCTCACCTGACGCCATACGCTGGGCGACTACCTACGGGATTTTTCACTGGGGGCCCGTGGCTTGGTCTATCTACTTGGTACCTGCTGTGGCTATCGCTTATTTTTATTATGTGCGTCAAAAACCGGTACTCAAAGTTAGCCAAACGCTCATGCCATTATTGGGCGAAAAGCTAGCAAGCAGCAACTGGGCCAAGCTATTAGATGTGTTATTTATCTTCGGCATGGTTGGTGGTGGCGCCACAACGCTCGGTCTGGCATCTCCACTGATCAATGAAGGCTTATACAATCTATTTGGTTTGCCACGTAACACCACGATGCAGATTGTCGTGTTATTAGTCACGACTATAATTTTTGCTTATAGCGCCTATCAAGGGCTAAAAGGCGGCATCCAAAAGCTCTCTAACATTAACTTTTACTTGGCTGTCATTTTCTTATTATTCATTTTGGTTGTCGGTCCAACTGTCTTTATTTTGAATACTGGATTAGAGGCTATCGGGCGCTCTATCACTGAAATGCCGCGCATGATGACGTATATCGAGCCATTCAAAGACTTCCCAGAGTTCGGTTTTGAACACACAACCTTTCCACAAGATTGGACGGTGTTTTATTGGGCATGGTGGTTAGTATTTGCACCAACGATTGGATTGTTTATTGCCAAAATCTCGCGAGGTCGTACGATACGTAATATGGTAGTAGGGTCAATGTTTTATGGCTCGCTTGGCTGTGCTATGTTTATGGTTATCTTAGGCAATTACGGTCTGTATTTACAGTTGACGGGGGCGGTCGATGTAGTGGCGGTACTCAATAACGAATCTCCAACCGCTGCCATCTTTGCTATCTTAAATAGCTTACCGATGTCTTATTTAGTCATCGCGGTATTTACCTTTTTATCGATTATCTTTACTGCCACAACCTTTGACTCTATCTCTTATATATTGGCGTCTGTCGTCCAAAAAGAAGTGGATGATGAGCCGCATCGTTGGAATCGCTTGTTTTGGGCATTCACTTTGTGTTTATTACCCGCTACCTTGATGTTCTTAGGAGATCTACAAACTTTACAAACCGCGTCTATTTTCGCTGGTGCACCGCTCATCATTATTTTGGGTATGATGATGATATCTGTGATTAAAGCCGCTCGGTATGACCTTGAGTATCAACCTGACTACAGTGTCAAAACTATCCATATCGAAGAGCTACCTGACAATGCGCCGTGGGAAGAAGGCGAAACTTCAGAAGCACTAGAAGGCTCAGTCCTGCATCAAAATGAAGAGTGGGAGCAGATGCGTGAGGATACTGAAAATGCGGAGAACCCTGAAAATAATAACTAAGCATTGAGCGTCACAATGGTTGCCGTTTGATATTATTCTAAAACACCAAAAAAGGCTGGACTATATCGATAGTTCAGCCTTTTTATTTGTCCGCTATATCAGTCAATTATATAGCTTCGGCTGACTCACTCAATGTCATCTCACTCAATGCCATATGCATACGATTTAATCCTTCGAGTAGTAATGCTCTAGGACAGGCCACGTTAATACGCATTTTAAGACGCCCTTCCTCACCATATTTGAATCCTGCGCTCAGCTCAACCTTGGCAGCTCGCAGTGTGTCATATAGCACTTGATCGTCTTGACCATACGCTGAGCAATCTATCCAAATTAAGTACGAAGCTTCTGGACGCATGACCTTAATCTTAGGCAGGTGCTGATTTAAAAACTGTACGGTTAACTCAATATTGGCTTCAATATAACTCAGCGCCTGCGTCAGCCACTCACCGCCCTGCTCATAAGCCACACGCATCGCTGTATAAGCAAATAGATTTAGCTCGTATTCGTCATTTAACTGCTGCTGTTGGCTGATTTTTTGGACCAATGCTTCATCTGTCGCAAATATCATAGAGCCTTTGATACCCGCGATGTTAAAGGTTTTGGTCATCGATGTCAGGCTGACTACATTGTGCTCATAGCCTTTAGCTAGGGTTAGAAATGGCGTAAACGTGTGACCAGTCAAGGCCAAATCTTGATGAATCTCATCACTGACAATCGCTACATTGTGCTTTTTGCAAATCGTAAGCAGTGCTTCTAACTCATCTGTCGTCCATACACGCCCGCCCGGATTTTGCGGGTTGCACAGCAGATAAAGCTTAACGTCATGCTCGATGATTTTGGCTTCGATATCGGCTAAATCCAGCTGATACTTACCCTCAACCTCTTGTAACGCAGAGATTATGAGCCGACGACCATTCTGCTCAACCTTACTCATAAACGGCGTATAAATAGGATCGTTGACCAGTACTGCCTCACCTACTTCGGTAAAGACATTCATCATTAGCGCTAGGCTTGGTACGACACCGGGGGAAAACAGTATATTCTGCTTTTTCAGCGGCAAATCATAACGACTGCCATGCCACTGAATAATCGAGTCATACAGGGCATCGGTAGGTTTGGTATAGCCCAATATACCATGCTGCACGATTTGCTCAATTGAATCTAAAATAGGTTGGGCGGCTTTAAAGTCCATGTCTGCGACCCATAGCGGAATCGTGTCATCGGTATAGTGCCACTTGAGTGAGCCTGTATTACTTCTATCGATTATTTCATCAAAGTTGTATTGCATTGGGTTTCTTCTTAATTATAAAAATAGTGGTTTAGGGTACAACATGAAGGGTGTCATCGCCAATGGCTTTATGGTTGTGATATCGGTATGCGATGTGGTTAATGCGAGATTATTTGGCAGGGATTTGCGTGTTGATTAAATAGCTAAATGCAGGAGCCAATCCTGCCATTCGCTATGATCTACTACCTTGAATAAAGTATAAAAAACAATACTCCCTTCAAATATCTGTTAGCATTTGGACGAATATTTATCTAAATTTCATTTTATTTTAGCTGTTCACTTTTATTGGTGAGATTATCATCTAGAGTACTAGAGCATGTCCTCAATCTGAACATTACATTTTAGATAAGAACACGCCCTAGATAATATACCCTAATATAGATATAACCCTTATAGATGTTTTATCAGAATTAAGTAACTGATTTACTATTTTTCAATCTAAAAAACTAAAAATGGAAATGAATAATGTCAGGTGCCTATTTTTACGAGCATATAAATGCCTATGAACAATGGCAGTTCACTCAAATTGATGTCCCATCTAGCTTTGAAACATACTATCATCTGTTTACTGGTGGTGCGAAGCAACGATTTTTATTAGGTAGTCATGACCATACTTTATATTGGGGTAGAATTTCTGAAGATTATAATAATATAGATTTTTTCCGTCCAAATAAACTTTGGCTACGTCAACAGATGCCTATTAATCCTATTACTTCGGCGAATATTGAAAGCTTTAAACAAGCTAACCCATCCAACCCTGCTCGCTACTGGGCGAATTTCTTTGCAAAAGCTTTAATTAATACTCCTGCCAGCTTTTTACACCAAGGGCACTGGCGCATTACACCCCCCTTCAATCCTGAATCAATGCAAGAGGCTGAAAGTAATTTAGTTAAATTAACCCCACGCTATTACTGGAGCTTTTTGCATCAAGAATGTAATTATACTTTTGAGTATCCAAGAGAAAGTCATATCAGAATAGATTGGAACCAATCTCCAAGTACGCCATTACCATTAAAACCTTTACCTTGTGCTCATGATGGGCGTGTAAAGTGGTGGCGAAAAAAGATAAGAGAGAAAGCTTGTCCGCCTTTACTGTTATGGTGGCAAAGTTCTATGCTCAGCCATATTGTCATCGATGGTCATAGTCGTTGGTGTGCACATTTATTAGAAAAAACCATACCAGATGTCTTAATTGTAAGCGCCTATCAAACCACTAATTATGATCATTTAGACACACCCGAAAAACGCTTGCGTAACTTACGAGCGCTGAAGCAATACGTTAATAATAGCGCCCAGCATGTCACACCGACCTCCATGAGCCATATTAACCAGATGCTAATGAATGCTTATCCTAATACCACCAAACATGAGGCAGTCACTATTGGCAAACCTATTAAAAACTTGGATAAACGCTGGTTGAGTGAGATAAACACCTTGTTTAACAGTCATGACTTTGATAGAAATAATACGTAAACCCTACTAACAAATATAAATTCCTAATGGTAGCTAAAATTATGATATTTATAGTGATTTAGCGGATATCAACTACGACTATTTATGTTCTCGCCTAACTACTTTTTGAAGATATATTGGTAATTGCATTATGCACTGAATGCAACTACATATAGCGTTAACTCTACTTATCAAATGACATCTACCTCCCCTTAAACCCAGCCTCACGTCTCTCAACCATCGCCATTACGCCCTCTTTTGCATCTTCTGAATGAAAGAGCAGCGGCAGATAGCTATGGATATTGGCAAATGCACCGCTTTTTACCTAATAGTTAAATAATCGCTGAGATAAAACTAACGTTGCAGGTAGTCCAGTTTGGATTGCGCAGAAGTATTGCCTTGATCGGCAGATTTTTGATACCACTCTATTGCTTTCTCGTATGACTGAGTGACGCCTCTACCCGTCTCATAGATAAGCCCCACATTATACTGAGCATAAGAATCACCCTGTTCGGCGGCCAATGATGTCCACTTTAGCGCTTGCTCATGAGATTGCACCACGCCACGACCTTGATAATACATTCCGCCCAGATCAGACTGCGCATGGACGTCTCCTTGCTTTGCCGCTTTCAAAAACCACTTCGCCGCTTCAGCATCAGATTGAACAACCCCGCGGCCCATCCTATAAAGCTTACCCAGACTTTGCTCGGCAGGGGCATAACCATCCTCGGCAGCTTGACGATAGTAATCATAGGCTTGGGCATAATCCTTATGATTGTAATAAGCTTGGGCTAATTGATAAATATCATAGGGGTTATTAGGGTTTTCTGATACCGCGTACTGACAAGCATCAATTATCCCTTGGGTGTCTATATTTGCTTCTAGAATAT
>NZ_JBQSVP010000026.1:0-33983 GCF_052376345.1 Psychrobacter sp. AOP5-GZ1-6
ACCACTAAGAAAGATGAATAATGAGCATCCTATCCATTAGAACACTTCTATTAATCCTTATTCTTATCGGTATATTTATTGTATTTAAAGCGATAAAATTATTTAAGAATGCATTCAATGGCGACGTATTATTAGCGCTGCCCTACCACGATAGCGTTGGCAATTTCACTGTTTCAAAATCAGGCATTTATGCCATTTGGCACAAAGGCTCTCTTTTCAAAAAAACGCCGCTGACTCAGTTTAGACCACGTATCATCCATACCGCTACTAATAAAGAAGTTAAGCTTAGCCACTCAATACTATCTCCACGCTCAAATAATTTTGACACTGGTAGAATGGAGCTGTTCACCTTTCGCGCGGAAGTTGGTCATTACGAATTAAAGCTGGTACCAGGGTCAAGCACCTCAAGACTGCAAACAGCTGTAGGTAATGCTATACCTTTAGCAGATATTGATTTAAGCCGCTATTTTGTCGAGGTTAAAGAAAGCCAATCACAGATACTAACGATACTGGCTATCCCCCTCCTATTGCTTGGTATCTTAGGTATTTTAGGTGGCTTGATCGTTGGATTTCTGGACGAGAATTTTTTTGTATAAACCACAAAGCCTTATATATAATAAATACGGTTTCACGCTCACTCAGCCTACTATTCGTAATACTTGCACTCACCTTTATCATTTCTTAATAATCAACCTTTTGCTATAGTGCTTTCAATTCAAAACAAATATTCGGTCATGACCAGTATGTACAACTTCACCTCCCTCTCTTTACTTCTCGTTAACCCTAAAAACACATGATTTTGATAATCATAGGCGACAACCGTTGTCATTTTCCATCTAAATTTAACCCATAAATACAATGACTTAACGCTAATTTTGTTAAAATAGTCCTTCATTAATGCATTGGTAAATAGCACTTATGGCAACCATCAATTATGAACGTCTACAAGGCAAACTCAACATCTTAGCGGACGCTGCTAAGTACGATGTCTCTTGCTCCTCTTCCGCTGGTACGCGTAAAAATCAAGGCGGCGGTCTCGGTGATGCCTCAGCGACAGGTATCTGCCATAGCTATACCGAAGATGGTCGCTGTGTCAGTTTACTTAAAATCCTACTAACCAATCATTGTATTTATGATTGTGCTTACTGTACCTCACGTAAAAGCAACGACACGCCACGCGCTGCCTTTAGTGTTGAGGAAGTCGTTGACTTAACCATGCAGTTTTATCGCCGTAACTATATCGAGGGGCTATTTCTAAGCTCAGGTATCTTCAAAAACGGTGACTATACAATGGAGCGATTGGTCGAGGTTGCCAAACTACTGCGTACCCGTGAACGCTTTAATGGTTATATTCACTTAAAGACGATTCCAGGTGCATCAAAAGAGCTGCTGATAGAAGCGGGGCTTTATGCGGATCGCTTGAGTGTCAATATCGAGATTCCAACCAAATCCGGCCTAGCGTTGCTCGCGCCAGAAAAATCACATGAGCAATTAAAAGCGCCGATGGAGACGGTAAAAGAAGAGATCATCACCATCCGTGAGAGCCGTAAAACTCATAAGAAAGTGCCCAAGTTCACGCCAGCCGGTCAGACCAGCCAAATGATTGTGGGTGCTAGCAATGAGACCGACTTGCAAGTGATTCAGCTATCGAGCCATTTCTATAAGCAGTATGATCTCAAGCGTGTTTATTACTCAGGCTATGTGCCGATGCTATCCGATAATCGTCTGCCAGCGATTGGCACACCTGTACCGATGGTGCGAGAAAATCGCCTCTATCAGGCAGATTGGTTAATGCGGTTTTATGGGTTTGGGGCGCACGAAATCGTCGAGCCAGACTCGCCATTTTTAGATTTGGACTGTGACCCAAAACTGGCTTGGGCGATTCGTCATCGCGAGTATTTCCCTGTCAATATTCAAACCGCAACGTACGAGATGATTGTGCGTATACCTGGTATCGGTACCAGAACAGCTAAAAAGATAGTCAAAGCGCGTAAGTTTAACCAGCTGACACTATATCATCTCAAAAAAATGGGCGCAGCCGTCAATCGTGCCAAATATTTCATCGCAACCACAGGCAAAAACGAGCATTTAGCGCATTTAACCCGCGATAATTTTCGGCAGTATGTACTGGCACAGACGCAAACCAAATACAAATATCAACGTATTGGACAGTTGGCACTGTTTTAAAGATCAACGTATTGGACAGTTGGCACTGTTTTAAGGGTAAACGCATATTTAGGTAAATTTCGAAGAATTTAGGATGATATATGTCACTACTCGCTCAAACCGATACTTATGCCGCTGGCAACTTGACCTCAAACATAATCTTATATGAGCCAAGCTTTGAGGGTTGGCTGAGCGCGGTATTTCATGTTTATGAGCACAAGCTACAACATGACTCAACATTACAGCTCGTAGCGCAAGATAGTTATGTACCGTCATTAATTGCTCAAGCAACCAGCGTTACGACTGATGAAGACAAAGCCGAGCGCGTCCTCACAAAACTGAATAAACTATTAGGGCGCTCAGGTATGCGCAATATGCTGTGGGGATTTTTATCAGAAAAAGACCATATCGGTACGACTCTATTTCAAGTCACCAAATATGCCATTGACTACCCTAACCGCTCTATCATGCAAGATTTGGGTAATTTAGACGTACTGGAGTTAGTACAAACGGTAAAGTCCGTGGGTCGTGAAAAGCACCGTATGGAAGCATTTGTACGTTTTGAGCATACCACTGATGATATATATTTTGCACGAGTAGAGCCTGATTTTAATGTATTGCCATTGATAGGTGAGCACTTTCGTCAGCGCTATCAGGACCAACATTGGGCGATTTATGATATCAGTCGCGGATTTGGCATTTATTATGATAAGAGTCAAAGCACATCATCGCACCCTGCCGCCCTGCAAACCATTACTGACCTTGATGATGCAGTACTGCGTAATCCTGCCAGCATTCATAGCGAGAACGAACAGCGCTATCAGAAATTTTGGCAAGGCTACTTTACCAACGTCAACATTAAAGAGCGCAAAAACCCCCGTTTGCACAAGCAGTCATTACCACAGCGTTATTGGAAATACTTAAGCGAAAAACAAGTGCTGCCCAACGCTGAGCATCTACAAAAACGTCGCTAATTGTATTGAGCATGCAATACGTGATAGACAATTTAGATTTATCTCTCTTTAAAAAATGAGCGGTTAAAACGTATCTTTTTATCTTGGTGGTTGAGTTTTTAGTGCTTTTAACTGACAATAGCCACTTGATATTACTAACTTGTGATCGATGCTATTATGAAAGTTATGCGCTTACTATCGTCTTTAAAGCATGATGAATCCGAGCGCGGTATTTTTCACCTTGGGCGTTCATTGGTCAAAAATGGTCATACCTCGATCATTATTTCAAGCGCTGATGAAGACAATGATCTGGTCAAACGGCTCAAGCGTGATGGTAATAACTATCACCAGCTACAAATGACTAAAAAGTCTTGGCTGTCATTATTGCAAGTCGCTTCACTGCGCCATCTGATTGAAAAGTATGAGCCTGACATCATTCATACACACTCACGCACGCCTGCATGGATACTCCACTTAGCACTGCGCCGTGTACGTGTAAAACGCTTGCCAAAACTGGTCTCGACCATGTATGGCTTTTACCCTATTAATAAGTACTCACAAGCATTACTCAATGTGGACACACTTATTACGGTATCTGATAGTGTGACTAACTATCTAAAAAATAGACTGCGCCGTGAAGACTTCGCGCCAAAAGTCATTAAGCGTATCTACCGTGGTATCGACACTCGCCGCTATCCCTATCGGCACAACCCTTCTGTCTATTGGCTACGCCACACCTTTGCAGAGTATCCTGAGCTTGAGCATAAAAAATGGCTGGTATTCCCAACCATCATTGGCAATCAGTATGGTCAAGAGTGGCTGATTGATATATTGGGTAATTTGCAAGAGCAATTTCCTAATATCCACGTCATTATTATGGACGATGACTACAAAGATGGTGATGTGGCACATGAAGACTTTCGCCAACGCACCAATACGCTAGGCTTGGCTGAACGTATTACCTATGTAGGTTGCAAGCGCAACGATATGAGGGAGTGGCTTTCAGCGGCCAATATCGTGATGGCACTGGCTAATGAGCCTGAATCTATTGGCATCAATGCACTACAAGCCATTCATTTAGGTACACCGGTTATTGGTTGGGATCAAGCCGCCTTTAGCGAAATTTTACAACCCCTTTATCCGCAAGGACTGGTCAAAAAATACAACGCCAACGCACTCTGTAAGGCGGTTAGAAACCAACTAGAAAGCGTCACTCGTCCTGAGATGACAAACCAATTTACCATGCGTGAAATGATTGTCAAAACCCTCGCTGTCTATCAAGATTTATATGATACGGCACTTGCCGAAGAGCAATCTGAAATAGACGCTGCTGCCGTAAAAAGAATTAAAAAACATTTAAAACCAACTACTGCTATAACAGTAGACAAAACAGAAACAGAAAATAATGATGCGCGAGCCTGTACAGAGGTTACACAAAAAAAGCTTTCTAAGACACCCAATCTCTCAAAAGAGGCAGATACTTAGAAAGCTTATTATAAAAATATTGCGGTGTTGACCATTCACAAATCAGCACTCTTGATCGCTCATATTGCTCTAGCTATAACAATGATATGCGCTTTTAGAACGGTATTGATAACACAGTATAGGACAGGTGTAGCAGGTCTTATACCTGCATTTGAATCAATAAGTCGCTGGCGTATGTGCGCTAATAATACGCGTAATGGAGTTACTAGGGTTGATAAAGGTATGCGGATGACAGGTTTTAATCACATAGCTGTCACCCTCGTTTAACAGATACGTGGTGTCGTCAATACGGATAATAATTTTACCTTCGATAACCGTACCAATTTCCTCACCTTCATGAGAAATCCTATCTTCGGTCGAGCTATTTGGCTGATAAACCTCGATCAAAAATCCTAAATTTTTGATCGGACTGCCATTAAATACTTGTTTAATGGAGACTCGACTGTTTGGTTCACTAATCTCAACTAGCTCTTTTGGCGTAACGACTACTCTGTCTTTACGCTCCTTCCACTCATCACTGAAAAAAGTATTTAGATCAGAATCGAGCACTTCTAAGATCGCTTTTAGCGTATTGACAGCAGGGCTAACCTTATTACGCTCGATAGCACTGATGGAAGTATTGGTCAATCCTGCTAATCTCGCCAATTTACGCTGCGAGAAACCTTTGGTAAGACGCAATTGGTTGATCTTTTTACCAATATCTTCTTCAGGCTTTTCTAGTTCTTGAGTATCTTCAAGCATATCCTGCTCTTCAGTAGAACACGCTTCTTCATCGTTGATGTCATCATTGATACTGGTATTAGTATCGACGTTGTTATCAGGATTGTTTTTGACTGGCATAGTGAATAAATTCCGTAAACAAAAATTTGGAAAAACCATCTTTGGCATAATTTAGCTCAGGATGCCATTGTACACCAATCATAAACGGATGTTTTATTAAGCTAATGGCCTCTACCAATCCATCACGTGCTACTGCCTCAACGAACAAACCATCGCCTACTTTATTAATGGCTTGTTTATGCAACGAATTGACATGCCACTCCTCACCAAATGCTGCAAGCTTTCCTTCAGGCTGTATAAGGACATCGTGCACTGGCTGATACTGTACTTCTAACGGTTGCGTACTGTCTTCTAAATGCTGCTCATAAAACCCTTCTACTTCACGCCAATCAGGATGCAATGTACCATTGAAATATACATTCATCTCTTGCAAACCTCGACATATTGCCAATAAAGGTGTGCCAGATTTAGCTGAATAAGCCAGTAACTTAAAACTCAGCTCATCACGGTTTAGATCCTGCTTTTCTTCTATATGTGTCGCCCCATAACGTGTCGGTGCAACATTACTATAGCTACCTGTCAATAAAATACCATCCACTAGCGACATTAGTGCCTCAAAATTTGCCTCATCAGCAGCGGTATACGGGAGTAATATCGGATTACCACCATAGTGCTGTATGGCATCGATATATTTTTGATATACCGCTTGTGCTGGTTGACCGTCAACCATCTTGTGACAAGATACAATCGCGATAACTGGCTTAAAAGTAGACATATTCTTTCCCTAAATATGACATCCGAACCTATCTGTCCAAATGTTGTAAATAATTATTCAACCAAAACTTATCACAGTAACCTATCTTGTGTAAACTATAAACTTCAATATTAATATAGTTTGTGTATTTGAGTCATATAAATTACTTTTTAATAATTTAAAATAAATATTGACAACTATAAACTTCATCCATATATTGAAAGACATATTTATGACAAAAAACAATTTTCATACATTGTGCACACTAACAGATAGCTTTCTGAGACTCTACAAGCACTTAACACTAAGTATTTAATATTGTTAGTTAAATCATAAAACAAACCAAAATCGTTCAAGACTGCTAGGGATAGAAGAGATGACAACGACCAGTGAAACTGTGAGTGCAACAGCAGATAGTACCAAGTATGTTTATGTTGCAGCAGGTGATATAAACGGATTACTTCGCGGTAAACGCATCCCGTACAATCAAATGGAAAAAGCACAAAATGGTGATATCCGATTGCCACTATCTATTTTAGGTGTCGATATCTGGGGTGCTGATGTCATCGAATCTTCTCAGTGTAATGGTGATATCGATGCCATTGCTCGCCCTACTGGTCGTGCTGCTGTTCCACTTCTAAATACCAGTGCACCCTCATCTCTAATACCTGTGTGGCTTTATACCGAAGACAATGAACCTTATTACGGCGATGCTCGCCACGTTCTAAACTTTATTAGCAAAAAGTTCAAAGCGCTTGGTTTGACACCTGTCATGGCAACCGAGCTAGAGTTTTATTTGGTGGATTACACAGAAGGCGAGACACCTAAGCCGCCTATCCGTCCTAAGAGCGGCCTGAGACTGAACAAAACTTCTATCTTAAGCATCAATGATTTGTTACATTTTGATGAGTTTTTAGACGAAGTCTATGCTCAGTGTGAAAAACTCGATATTCCTGTTGATGCGGCATTGGCAGAGAATGGCTGTGGCCAGTTTGAGATCAACCTATTGCATGTCGACGATCCATTAAAAGCCGCTGACGATGCGATACTATTCAAACAAGTGGTCAAAGCGGTCGCTGCTCGTCGTAAGCTTACGGCTACCTTTATGGCAAAACCTTTTGGTTTACAGTCAGGTAACGGCTTTCACGTACATTGCAGCTTGTTAGATAAAGATGGCCATAATATCTTTGACGATGGTTCAGATGAAGGCTCGGATATGCTACGTCATGCCGTCGCTGGCCTGTTAAAGACCATGTCGGATTGCACCTTGTTATTTGCACCACATGTCAACTCTTATCGCCGTTTTGCTCCAGGCACCTTGGCACCAAACAATGTGTCATGGGGTTATGAAAACCGCACAGCAGCCGTACGTATCCCTGGTGGCGATCCAAAAGCGCGCCGTATCGAGCACCGTGTATCAGGCGCTGATGCCAATCCTTATTTGGTCTGTAGTGCAGTCCTAGCAGGCATGTTATATGGTATTGAAAACAAACTAGAAGCCCCAGAGCCAATCAATAGAATTACTTATAGCGAGGAAGATCTCAAAACCTTGCCGTTAGATTGGTTATCAGCTATTCGTCAGTTCGAAAACAGCGACGTCATTGATGCACTGTTCCCAAGCGAGATGATTGAACTGCTGATTGCCGTGAAAAAGCAAGAAGCCATGCGCTTTGCTCAGCAAGTCACCAACCTTGAATACCTCACCTATTTACAGGATGTCTAATATGTCAAATAGCAAGCCGTCTAACAACACGCGCAATATTCCACACTACTCAGACAACGGGCAATATCCTGATAGCTATTATGCTGCCAGTCGCAATCCTAAACCAGATAGACCGACGCTAGAAAATGACATTCATGTTGAGGTTTGCGTGGTGGGTGGTGGCTATAGTGGCTTATCAACGGCGCTGCATCTTATGGAAACAGATCACGAAGTGGTCGTACTTGAAGGTGCACAGATTGGTTGGGGTGCATCAGGTCGCAATGGCGGTCAGATTGTCAATGGCCTCAATGCCAGCTTGGAAAAAATCAAAAGCTCTTATGGCCAACAAAACGCCGATTTTGTCGGTCAGCTTGTGACACGCGGTGGCAAAATCATTCGCAGACTGATCAAAGACTACGACATCAGCTGTGATCTGAAAGAAAAAAATATCTTTGCCGCCTTAAATAACGGGCAATTAAAAGATTTACAAAAAACGCATGCACTGTGGGAAAGCCATGGTATGCACGACCGTGAAATGCTAGACAAGTACGGCATGCAAGAACACATCAAATCAGATGCGTATGTGGGCGGGGTTATCGATCACTCAGGTGGACATTTTCATCCGCTAAACCTTGCGCTTGGTGAAGCGGCTGCCATTGAATCACGTGGTGGCACTATTTACGAAAACACCTTAGTCGTTGATGTTGAATATGCTGATGATCATATCAAAGTCATTACTGAGTTTGGTACGGTCACTTGTAAACAAGCCGTCATGTGCGGTAATGCGTACTTAAACAAAGTCATTCCTCAGCTGACTGACCGAGTCATGCCAGTATCGACTCAAATTATCGCCACCGAACCCTTGGGTGATTTGGCTGATCAATTGCTTCCTACTGATGTTTGTGTCGAAGATGTCCGCTATATCCTTGATTACTATCGTCTGTCAGCAGACAAGCGTATGTTATTTGGTGGTGGTACGGTATATGGTGGTCAAGACCCCTCTGACATCACCGCAAAAATCAGACCCAACATGAATAAGATTTTTCCAGAGCTGCGTGATGTAAAAATTGACTATGCATGGAGCGGTAACTTTGCATTGTCTTTTTCACGTGTGCCGCAGATGGGCAAGCTACATGATCGAGTATATTTCGCTCATGGGTACAGTGGTCACGGTGTGACAGGGTCGCATCTGTTTGGACAGATACTGGCTGATGCCATCAATGGCAATACCAAGGAGTTTGATACATTTACGAAAATTCCTTGGATTCCCTTCCCTGGTGGTCGCGCACTACGAGTGCCCTACTCTATGATGGGATCATGGTGGTACGCACTAAAGGACAAAACTGGCTTATAAGTAACCTAATGGCTTCAATTTTCTGCTTGATACCAAGCAAAACTTTGAAGCCATTAATGCAACAGATTGTTATTACTAACTCGATAGGAAGCCCATTCGTACTTCCTATCGATCATCACCTTAAAACAGGATCTTTTCTATATAAGCTATAATGTCACACAAGGAACGTCACCATGAACATGAAACTGAATGATGCTGTTGAAGAACAGTATCATAACAAGCGAGTCTTTCTCACGGTCGTAGTGGGAATAGCTATCTATCTTGCCTTTGTCTGGTTATCATCCACCCACGATCCATCGGAATCTTGGGGCATTCTCTCTTTACTACCCACTATGCTGGTACTCATCGTTGCTATCATTTCCAGACGTCCCTTTGAGTCTATGATTGCAGGCTGCGTTGCTGGGCTTGTCATGCTAAACCCATTCGATTTAGTCTCCCCTTTCGCAGATAATATCTCAGCCGTACTCGGTAACGAAACCATTATTTGGATCGTGCTCGTTTGTGGTCTCATGGGTGGTCTGATCCAGCTGCTAGAAATTAGTGGTTGTTTGAACGGTTTTAGCGAATGGCTCAAAAAAATCATCAAATCACGCCGCCAGTCTCTATTGGCTACTTTTGCATTAGGTGTTGTGGTCTTCATTGATGATTATCTAAACTGTTTGGCAGTGTCTACCTCAGTGAAAAAACTGACGGATACCTATGGTGTATCACGCGAAAAACTCGCTTATATTGTCGACTCTACCGCTGCACCTATGTGTGTGATCGTCCCTATCTCTACATGGGCGGTTTACTTTTCAGGATTGCTCGAAGAGAACGGTGTAGCCGCAGATGGTGGCGGTATCGGACTTTATATCAGCTCTATACCTTATATGGCGTATGCATGGTTTGCACTACTTATCGTATTTTTAGTGGCTTACGGTATCCTAGGCGACTGGGGGCCAATGAAACGTGCAGAAAAACGTGCTAAAGAAGGCAACCCTGTTCCAGAAGATTTCGTCGATGAGCAGTTGGTTTCAAATGTTAAAGCCAAACGCACGTTATCGTTCAAAGCCAATATTTTTAACTTTGCGTTCCCAATGATTTTACTTATCGTCTCAACGATTTACTTTGAAGTGGATTTATTGAGAGGCGCACTGCTTACCTGTTTTGTGACCGTTGCGGTTTATTGGGCACAGGGTATTTTGAGTTTTGAGACCCAAGTAGAGTCAATCTTTACAGGCTTCAAGGTCATGTTGTACCCGCTATCGACAGTCATTGGTGGTTTCTTTTTGAAAGCCATTAACGACGAGCTTGGCATGACGATGTATGTCATTGACGCTATCTCACCGCACATGACTGTCATTATCTTCCCTGCTGTTATTTTCGCTGTGATGGCTTTCTTAACCTTTGCGACCGCATCAAGCTGGGGCCTATATGTCCTTGCCATGCCGATTGTATTCCCAGTAGCAGCTGCACTAGGGGTTAGCACGCCATTGGTCATCGGTGCTTTATTATCAGCATCATCATTTGGTAGCCATGCTTGTTTCTTTAGTGATTCATCATTATTAGCCGCACAAGGTGCTGGTTGTTCACCGATGCAACATGCCTTCACGCAGTTCCCTTATGCGTTGCTTGGTGCTGTGCTGTCGGTTGCTGCCTTCTTAGGACTTGGTTTTATGATGGCTTAAAGAGCTGTCAAAGACCCTGTATGCAAACGTCATATAATTTATCGTACGACAATTAGCAACAAGATAGGAGTAGCAATAAGACGGCTTAAATATACGATTATTTAAGCCGTTGCTATTTAGACCGTTGATATTTAGATCACCAATACTTGAACCGTTACTATGATAAATTTTTGATTGTTACCTCTAGCGACATCAACTTTCATTAACATAAACCTCATCAATATATAAATTATAATCAAGGAGCTACACCATGAGATCAGTTACTGTCGCCAGCACTCAAATCGCTTGCACTTGGGACAAACAAGAAAACATCGATAAAGCCAGCGCATTGGTCACTGAAGCTGCGAAAGCTGGTGCCAATGTTATCTTGCTACAAGAGTTATTTGAGACCCCTTATTTTTGCCAAGTACATGATTTTGAATACTTCAACTTGGCTACCGAAGTCGAGCACAACACAGCCATCAACCACTTCAAAGAATTGGCAAAGTCGCTTGACGTGGTACTGCCTATCAGTTTTTATGAAAAGTCAGGCAATGCGTTGTTTAATAGCGTGACTATTATTGATGCCGATGGCGAAATCCTAGGCACTTACCGTAAAACTCATATCCCAGATGGCATCCCTTACGCCGAAAAATTCTACTTCACGCCTGGTGACACTGGGTTTAAAGTTTGGAACACCAAATACGGCAAAATCGGCGTTGGTATTTGCTGGGATCAATGGTTTCCTGAATGCGCTCGCAGCATGGCACTTATGGGTGCAGAGTTACTGCTGTATCCAACGGCTATCGGTGATGAACCAACCCTAAACATCAACTCAACGGGACATTGGCAACGCTGTATGCAAGGGCACTCTGCGGCTAACCTCGTACCTGTTATCGCCTCTAACCGTATTGGTGAAGAAACCATCAGCCAAAATGCTACTGACAGCACCATGCAGTTTTATGGCAGCTCGTTTATCACTGATGGGCGCGGCGAAATTATACAAGAAGCCTCAACCGATAAAAGCGAGTTTATCATGGCTACGTTTGATCTCGATGTACTGGCAGAACAGCGTCGTCAATGGGGCGTGTTCCGTGACCGTCGTCCATCAATGTATGGCACATTATTGACCCACGGCTAGGCTACTCCCCATATTTTTATAAGCGCTTGAGCGCGATAAGGTGATTTTATGTCCACATTACTGACAGGTTCAACCCCTAAACAAGATGGCTTTTACATGCCAGCAGAATTTGCACCTATACAAAAAGTCTGGATGGTATGGCCGTATCGAGAAGACAATTGGCGACAGAAAGCCGTCCCTGCGCAAGCTGCCTATGCAAACGTTGCTGCCGCCATCAGGCAGTTCAGTGATGTTGGTGTTTTGGTCAATGTTGATGATTTTGATGCGTGCCGTGCGCAACTGCCTGATAATATCGATGTGATGACCATACCAAGCAATGATGCATGGGCGCGCGATACCGTGCCGACATTTTTGATCAATGATGCCGGCGACATACGTGCTTGCGACTGGACATTTAACGCATGGGGCGGCGATTATGATGGTTTATACACGCCTTGGGATGATGATGACAAGCTCGCTGAGAGACTGTGCGAACAGTTAAATATTGATCGCTATCGTACCGACGGCTTTGTACTAGAAGGCGGTGCCTTTCATGTCGATGGCGAAGGTACTGTATTGACCACTCGTATGTGCTTGCTCAGTCCTGGGCGCAATCCACACTTGAATGAAGCCCAAATTGAAGACATGCTGAAATCGCATCTAAATGCCGAAAAAGTACTGTGGGTCGATGATGGTATCGATCCCGATGAGACCACTGGTCACATTGATGATATTGCGTGTTTTGCCCGTCCTGGCGAAGTGGTGTGTCTATTTACAAATGATACTGAGCACCCATTCTATGAAGCCACTCAAAAAGCGTACAAACAGCTGTCAGAGATGACTGATGCCAAAGGTCGAAAACTAAAAGTACATAAACTGTGCTGTACCCAGCATTCTGTCACTTTACCTGCCAATGCTGACATCGTTCAGTCTGAAGATGCAAAGTCTCGTAATACGGACGATATTTGTATCGCTTCGTATGCGAACTTTCTCATTTGTAACGAAGGTGTCATCGTGCCGCAATATGATGACGTTAATGACCGTTTAGCGATTGAGCAGCTTGAAAAAATCTTTCCTCAGCATCAAGTAGTGGGAGTGCGAACAAAAGAGATTGTGTTTGGCGGCGGCAATATCCACTGTATTACTCAGCAGCAGCCAGCCACCAATACACAGTAACGAATATGTATTTTATACGTGGCTTTTAAGTACAAGCTGTTAAAGATAACCAAAATAAAATTAAGCAAAAGGATTTTTTATGAGCGATTATCAAGTAAATAACCCGGCCACAGGCGAACTCGAAGCCACCTACCCTACGGCAACGGAACAAGATATCCAACAAGTGATTGAGCAAGCGGACACAGCCTATCAGAGCTG
Source organism: Psychrobacter sp. AOP5-GZ1-6 (assembly GCF_052376345.1). Lineage (NCBI taxonomy): Bacteria > Pseudomonadati > Pseudomonadota > Gammaproteobacteria > Moraxellales > Moraxellaceae > Psychrobacter > Psychrobacter sp. AOP5-GZ1-6. The sequence continues at coordinate 13,335 of NZ_JBQSVP010000026.1, forward strand.
GCGTCATGTTCCACTCAATGAACGCAGTGCGCTACTTCATAAGGTCGCTGATATCTATCTTGATCGTCAAGAAGATCTAGCACGTATCGTCGCCAATGAGATGGGGAAACCAGTCGCTCAAGCAAAAGGTGAGATTGGTCTAGTCGCGGATATCTATCGCTACTACGCAGATAACGCTGAGCAGCTATTAGCCCCTAATACCATCGACGTTGATACAGGAACAGCTTCTGTAGAAAAACGCCCTGTAGGCGCACTATTAGGCATCATGCCTTGGAACTATCCACACTATCAAGTAGCACGCTTCGTCGCCCCAAACGTTATGGCAGGCAACACCATTATCCTAAAGCATGCCCCGCAATGCCCTCAGACAGCTGAAATTATCGTCGACATCCTAAAAGACGCAGGTCTGCCTGACGGCGTGTATAACAATGTTTTTGCAACCAACGAGCAATCAGCGACCATCATCAATGACACCCGCGTACAAGGTGTGTCATTAACAGGCTCTGAACGTGCAGGTCAAGCAGTTGCCAAAGAAGCTGGCGGCGCACTCAAAAAAGTCGTGTTAGAGCTTGGTGGTTCGGATGCCTTTATTGTGACCGCTGATGCAGATATCGAAAAAGCGGTACAAAGAGCAATCTCAGGTCGTTTTGGTAATGTTGGACAAGCCTGTAATGCGGCTAAACGCTTGATTATCGTCGATGACGTGTACGATCAATTCGTGCAAGCATTCACCGATAACGTACGTGCCATGACACTGGCAGACCCATTAGACGAGCAAACGTTTATAGGACCAATGTCTTCAAAAGCGGCAGCCGATGGCCTACAACAACAGCTGGATAGCGCCATTCAAGCAGGTGCCACTGTGCTAGTAGAAGGTGGCATAGTCACAGACAAACCAGGTGCTTGGTTTGCACCAGCCGTACTGACGGATGTGACCGAGTCAATGGATGTCTATCGTCAAGAACTGTTTGGCCCTGTCGCCGTCATCTATAAAGCTCGTGATATCGACCATGCCATCCAAATCGCTAACGATGTACCATTTGGTCTTGGGGCTTCTATCCAAACGCAAAACCCAGAGCTGGCCGCAGACATCGCTGAAAAACTAGAAGTAGGCATGGTAACCATCAATGCCCCATCCGGTAGTGAAGCCAATACGCCATTCGGTGGTGTTAAACGCTCAGGGTTCGGTCGCGAGCTGGGCACACTAGGTATCACTGAGTTTTTAAACTATAAACTGATTCGTAATAAGTCTTAAGAAAGACAAGCATTTAAAAGACAAGCACTTAACTGGATAAACTAAAAAAGCCTAACGCTTAATGTTAGGCTTTTTTATGATCAGTGGAATAGTTAAATAATACCATTCACAAAAATTAGAGTAGCAAGGAAAAAGAGTGCAAGTACTACACATTGTAGGCTAAGCGATTTTGACACAGCGAATCCTATTCTTGTGAATGGTATAAGCTTAGTTTTTTGGTGGGTTGTCTTTTAACCATAGCTGATTCACGATTTTTAATTCGCGCAATTCTTCTGCCATGATAGCCTCACTTTTTCCGGGGTATTTAACAGTTGCATAGCCATATAGCGCCACACCTAATACCGTCCAACCTAAGAAAATCCACCATTCAATAGGCGTTAGTGCAGATGGCATACCTGGCATGTATAGCACCAAAAGACCAAAACTGAGTGCAATCGTAACCATACCCACTAATTTACCGGCAGGTATTTTGAACGGACGTACCATGTTAGGCTCACGGTAGCGTAGTACTAGGAATGAGATAGCGACACACGTATAAGCAATGACGATACCAAAACCACCTGCATCAACAATCCAAACCAACATTTTGCGACCAAATAATGGCGCCAGTGTGGCCAAACCACCAATCAATAAAATCGCATTAACAGGCGTATTGTATTTAGGATGTAATTTACCCAAGAACGCAGGCAGCATATGTGCTTTTGACATAGCAAATATTAGACGACTACCACCAATCAAGAACGCATTCCAGCTTGACAAAATACCCAAGACACCGCCAATAACTAAAAGAATACCAGCCCACTTACCATGCCACGCATTGGTCATTGCATCAGCAGTTGACAAGGTAGAGCTCTCTGCTTGTATCAGTGGCAATGTGGTTCCAACACTCCACGCGACTGCGATATACCAAAGCACAGCAATGGTAATTGAAACAATCAAAAACTTGCCAATATTAGGACGTGTTAAATCAATCTCTTCAGCGGCTTGTGGAATCACATCAAAACCGACAAACATAAAAGGTACCATAACGATAACGGCCATCACACCCGCAGCACCACCGATAAACGCTGGAGCTTGTACTACAGTCGCTGTCGCAGGGTTATATAATGCCGCGCCAATGAATAGTAATATGCCAACAAACAAAATCCCTAAAACTGCTGTTTTTTGGAACCATGCACTCACTTCCATACCACGGACATTAAGCCAAGTCACAATAATTGAGCCGAGCATTCCGACACCGACCCAAGTGGCATAAACATCCCAACCTGCAATCGTCCAGAGATACCCCTGATTATAATTGGGAATAAAGTACTCTACCACCGTTGGTAAAGCCACTGCCTCGAATGCCACGACTGAGAAATAGCCGAATAAAATACTCCATGAGCAAATAAAAGAAACCGTAATACCCAGTGCACGATGAGTATACGTATGCTCACCACCAGTGATAGGCATTGATGAAGCCAGTTCAGCATAAGTAATACCAATCAGTATCACTGCCAAACCGCCTAGTAAAAACGCTAACATTGCCCCCCATGTCCCAGCTGATAAAATCCAGCCACCTGCCAATACAACCCAGCCCCAACCGACCATGGCGCCAAATGCTAAGGCAATGATATCAAACATTCCCAACGATTTTTTTAGTCCAGACATAACCTATTCCTTCTCTATGTGTCACCCAGATTCATCATTTAAGACTAATCTGGCTTTAGTGTGTTCGAGCATTGCTCGTTGTCCTAGTTTTCCGTACTTACCCACCCATAGGACAAACCTAAAAATGGGGTTAAATCACTTTATAGAATTGCTGTGTTAGCATTACTCCTTAAGAAGGATATAGATAACCATGAAAATAGTAGATAAAAAACGATAAGCAAAAAAATAACAGCGTCTTGTCGTGCAAGGCGCTGTTATTAATTAAGAACTCAGAGTGGATACTCTAAGGGCAGCCTTGCCATTGCTTTTAAATCAATACCTTTATTAAGACATTCCTGCCCAAATTAAGCAGTTAATATGCCGCCAATGATATCAAGGCCTTCTTGTAGCACTTCATCTTCAACTGTCAATGGCACCATCACACGGATAGCATTGCCATACATACCACAAGACGCCAGCAAGAGACCTTGCTCAAAAGCTTTTTGTTTAAGATTGGCAGTAGCAGCAGCATCTGGCTTGCCTTCACTATCAACCAAATCAAATGCTAGCATGGCACCTTTATAACGAACATTACCAATGCTGCTTAGATTTAAGCCTTTTAAAAATTTAGCAATGGTATCGCCAATCACAATACTACGCTCAAGCAAGTTCTCTTCTTCGATAACTTCTATCACAGCCAATGCTGCCGCCAACGCAATCGGGCTACCAGAGTACGTACCACCCAAACCACCTACTTGCGGTGCATCCATAATATCGGCACGGCCAATAACTGCTGATACAGGGTAACCGCCAGCCAAGCTCTTAGCCGTGGTCATTAAGTCTGGCTCAACACCTAACTGCTCACCTGCAAACAAAGTACCCGTTCTGGCAAAACCACATTGGACTTCATCAAAAATCAATACAATACCGTGCTCATCACAAATCTCACGTAATGCTTTGGCAAATGATGGCGTGACTTGATGGAAACCACCCTCACCCTGTATTGGCTCAACAATAATCGCTGCTACTTCACTTGGGTCAATATCAGCCTGAAAAATCATGTCGATGCTATGTAGCGCTTGTGCTTCCGTGATGTTCAACTCTTCGGCAGGGAACAATGCGTGGAATACTGGACCAGGCATTGGACCAAAGTTCTTTTTGTACGGTAATACTTTACCTGTCAAGCTCATGCACATGAGCGTGCGACCGTGCCAGCCACCAACAAAAGAAATCACACCAGGACGACCCGTTTTGGCACGAGCGATTTTGATCGTGTTCTCGACCGCTTCAGCACCAGTGGTCAAAAACAATGCTTTGGTTGGACCGCTAATAGGTGCTTTTTCACATAGCTTTTCTGCAAGGTCGACGTAGCTTTCATAGCTAACAATTTGTGCAGCAGTGTGGGTGAATTTGTCAACTTGCTCATGCACACGTTGAGTGATTTTTGGATGGCTATGACCAGTATTTAGTACCGAGATACCACCGATAAAATCAATATAACGATTGCCTTCAACGTCCCAAACCTCTGAGTTTTTTGCTTTTTCTGCAAAGATAGGAAACGCGATGCCAAGGCCAGTCGGCAGGACGGCTTTGCGGCGGGCAAGTAATGCTTCGTTCGTGGTTTGAGTGTTCGTGGTCATCAGAATGTCCTTTTTTCATGTGGTGTTGGTTGTATGAAATTCATTACTATCAATATCATTGCAATCGGTACTAGCACCATCACAATGGCTACTATTAAAACGGGTATTGTATTTTAGCTATCGCTATATAGTCGATTCCATTTAAAAAGTAGTACAAGACAACCAAGTGTCAATGTATATCCAATACTTCAAACGAGACGCTGTAATACTTTTATGATGGAGTGACTATTATGGTGGAATGACTATAGTAAAATAGCTACATTAGCTAACGTCAGAACACCAATACTTGGTTACTACATAATCTTCTATGCCGTATTTTGAGCCTTCGCGACCGAAGCCCGATTGCTTCACACCACCAAACGGTGCTACTTCTGTAGATATCAGACCCGTGTTATGGCCGATGATGCCATACTCCAAGCCCTCGGTTACACGCCATGAGCGAGCATAATCACTACTGTAGAAATAAGCCGCTAAGCCATAGATGGTGTCATTGGCTTTACGAATGACTTCTGCCTCATCTTTAAAGGTAAAAATGGTGGCGATAGGGCCAAAAATTTCCTCAGAAGCAATATCCATATCATTACTGATATCGGCAATAACGGTCGGGTTATATGCCAGCTCTGAAGCACCATTCGTGCTACCACCAGCGATAAGCGTTGCCCCTTTATCTAACGCATCTTTGAGTAGCGCTTGCACTTTATCTAACGCTTTTTTATTGATAAGAGGTCCAATATCGACGCCTTCTTCTAAACCGTTACCGACGTTTAGCGCCGCGACTTTTTTGACGAATACGTCTAAGAATTTATCTTTAATACTTTCCTGTACATAGACACGGTTGGCACAAACACAAGTCTGACCAGCATTGCGGTATTTAGAAGCAATAAGACCTGTCGCTGCTTTTTCGAGATCGGCATCATCAAAAACGATAAATGGCGCATTACCACCTAGCTCTAACGACAGCTTCTTAATAGTCGGTGCACACTGAGCCATCAACGTACGACCCACTTCTGTAGAGCCAGTAAACGACAGTTTATGAATACGAGCGTCACCCGTTAAGATTTCACCAATTACTGAAGATTTTCCAGTCACTACTTGGATAACACCCGCTGGAATACCTGCCTCTTCTGCTAATACACCTAGTGCCAATGCAGAAAATGGCGTTTCAGTGGCAGGCTTGATAATGATCGTACAGCCTGCTGCCAATGCAGGAGCGGCTTTACGAGTAATCATCGCTGATGGAAAATTCCAAGGCGTAATCGCAGCACACACACCAACTGGTTGCTTGAGAATGACATGGCGCAGTTGTGTTTGGTTAGCCGGAATGACGTCACCATAGACACGCTTGCCTTCTTCTGCAAACCAGCGAATAAAACTGTTGGCATAACCAATTTCGCCGCGTGACTCAGTTAAAGGTTTACCTTGCTCAGCCGTCATGATGATAGCGAGGTCTTCTTTGTTGGCATCAATGAGGTCTGCCCATTTTTGTAGCAGCTCTGCACGCTCTTTGGCAGTCTTGGCCGCCCAAGCAATTTGCGCGTCATGAGAGTAAGCGACAGCCTCATTTACATCCTCAGTAGTAAGGCTTGGCACTGTACCAACGAGCTCATCATTAAAAGGATTGTTTACATCAAGTGTCGCTTTGTCATTAGCGGCATACCAACCGTCTTTAATTAAGCACTGTTGTTTGAGCAAACTTGGATTAGATAGATTTAGTATGTTTTTTGGCACGGTAACACTCCTTGTTCGTAAGAGTCATGCTTATTTATTATGATAAACATAGCCATGATTCTTATGCTTACGAATAATAGTTGATAAATAACGCTATGTTCAATATACTGAACAACAATTCTATATATGAGACATCATTATAAGAACGATATAATATATTTTGCAACCCTTAATAATAATATTTTAATCATTTGCTGATATCTCTTTATTTTACTTAACTTTTATAGGCGCACTATGAGCACAACTGCCGTTCCAGCGTTGGACAAAACGTTTCAAATTTTAGATTTAATTACAGATAGCCCTCAGCCATTGACAGCGGCTCATATTGCCAAGCAACTTAAACTGCCTCGTAGCTCAACCCACAATATTTTACAAAGCCTATTGACCAAACATATCATTTATAAAGACGTTGATAGCCGCTTTCATTTAGGCTCGTATCTCATGTATTGGGCCGGCAAGTACGAACAACAGCAAGGGGTCATACAGTTATTCAAAGACCTTATCGTACAATACCCTGTACTGCTCCAGCATACGGTGACCTTGTCAAAGCTGGACTTGGGCGAAGTGGTGTTTTTGGCCTGTCATGAGTCCCCTGCTCCACTTGGCTTTACTTTTCGTGCAGGTGTGCGCGTGCCAGCCGTTTTTTCAGCCACAGGCAAAGCCATGCTATCGACCATGTCGATGAGTGCCATAAAATCGTTATATGAAGACACATTCCCTGAGCCATTGAACCAAAACTGTGTGTCTGATTTTGAGTCATTGGCCACTGAAATGAGCAAGATTCATCGTAGTCGCGTCTCATTGGATGATGGACAATTGCGTGATGGGATGTATTGCTTAGGAACTTATATTCGTAATGCATCGGGGATTGCCATCGCTGGTATGGCGGTGAGTTTTTTGCAAGGAGAGTATGAAAGCAAGCGCGTGGAAGTGAGTGCCGTTTTGATCGAATTGGCTGAGCAAATTGAGCAACGTTTGGGGTTTGTAGCGACCTAATGATATTACATACGCTAGCGCATCAGAAAGCGTTAAACCGATAACCTGCCCAGCCATATTTGAAATATTTAGGGTTGGGTGAGAAAGCGCCTGCAACCAACCCTCTTGTATTCTAAACCTACTGAGTTTTTAGCTATGTTAACACTACTCTGCAATAAGCCCCGATAAAAACGCTTGCAGATTATCATTGAGTTTTTGAATGTAATAACCGCCCTCGACTAAGACAATCAATGGTTTATTTAGCGCTTTCATCTTTTGTGCCAATACCTTAAAGCCTTCCGTACTGACAGCGCACCTCGCCTCTGGATCGTTTTCATAAACATCAAAGCCCAATACGTGAATAATAACATCAGGGTCAAACAGCGTCATCGCCTCGATAGACTTATCAACATACCCAAAAAAACCAACTTCGTCGGTGCCATGTGGCATCGGAAAATTGATATTGTAACCCTCGCCTACGCCTGCACCTTTTTCAAACGTATGTCCTGTCACTGCTGGATAGAAGTTAACAGGATCAGCGTGTACCGAGGTATATAGCACATCTTTACGGTCATAAAATATCTCTTGGATACCCTGTCCGTGGTGCATATCCGTATCGATAATGGCGATTTTTGCATATTTCTGGCGTAGATGTTCAGCGATGATAGCGGCATTATTTAGATAGCAAAACCCACCCGCTGCACTTTTGCGCGCATGATGACCAGGTGGCCGTGAAAAGCAAAGCTGTATATGGCTTTTGGCACGCTCGATGTCTGACGCCTCATCATTTAAAAGTGCTTCAGCCGCATTGAGTGCAGTCTGTGCCGACCAATAAATAGATGTCCAAGAGTGCTCACTGATGGGTGCGCAGTCGTCTGCCTGATACTTTGACGCTTTTGCCATGATGCCGATACCAGGGTTGTCATAGGGTACAAAAATACCTGTTTGCACCTGCGCGCCCAAGTCTTCCTCAACTGCCATCCATTCATCATAACCATTTTTGAGAAACTCAACATAACCAAAATCATGAACAGCCAGTACTGGCCCAATTCCGATGTCAGTAGCGGTTGTCACCTCTAAATCTAACGCTGCTGGTGCTTTTAAAAACTCAACCATACGCTCTGGTATTTCTAACGGATCATGCATCTTTCCGTAAGAAAAATAAGGTAGCGGTCTGTGCAGACTTAGGTTTTCATGACTATATATTTTCATACTTAACACTCCATTGCTTTCAATAAATTCTATCTTTAATTTTAGTCAGCATCCTTTTTGACACACTACCAAATATTATTAAAGTTATCTAGGGCGTGTCTGATACATTGATATATTGACTGATATCAGAGGCATAATTTAGCCCAAATTCAGTGCTATAGCATTCTTGTGTTTCGGCATAGGCGACCAAGCTTATTGACAGCAACACCAGGCTCAAACAGCTAAACCTGATAAAAATTGTTGAAAGCAATTTGGTCGAAGATAGAACAGCAATCAGCTTATTAGCAGCAGATATTGAAGGCATGGTTAGAACTTTAGCAAATAATTTTGATTACAGTAGACAAAATTTTATTAACATGCAATAAAAACTATAAATAATGCGTTAGTATTAATTTCTTTATACACTAAAATTTGTAGGTGTTATTGATGAAACTTCGCATTAATCTATATAAATTACTTTTAGTTTCGACACTAGTGAGCTGTACTTTGTTTGCTCAGTCAATATCAGCTTGTGTCAGGCCTCATGTGGCTGGCTATCATGATATTTCTTGCTTAAAAGATGGCCTAGCAAAAGTGCTTCGTAATGATAAATATGGATTCATTAACGCTAATAAAGAGATAGTGGTCGCTCCAACATATAGCTCAATCGGTTACTTCTCGGAGGGCAATGCTTGGGTTTCTTCATCAGACTATAAGTATGGATTTATTAATAAAATGGGCAAGTTAGTCATACCCTTAATATTTGACCAAGCAGGTGACTTTTCAGAAGGATTGGCAGTGGTTAAAGTCAATGATAAAACAGGATTTATTAGTAGGTCAGGAGATGTCGTCATATCTCTTCAATATGACAATGCTGGTGATTTTTCAGAAGGACTTGCTTGGATGAAGCAAGATGATAAGTACGGCTATATTGATCGAAGTGGCAAAGCAGTTATTGAACCGCAGTATGAGGATGCTTGGAGTTTTTCAGAAGGCTTAGCCGCTGTCAAGCAAAATAATAAAGTTGGCTTTATTGATCATACAGGCAACATGGTCATACCGCCTCAATATGATATAGCAGCATCATTTAAAAATGGTATGGCACATGTCATGGAGCAATGGCTATGGGGCTATATTGACCATAATGACAATGCCATCATTCCGATAGAATATGATTACCTCCGTGAGTTTTCAGAAGGATTATTAATGGTTACCAAGAACAATAAACAAGGGTTTCTTGATAAAGTTGGCACTATTGTAGTTCCGCTTATATATGATGAAGCAAACAATTTTTCAGAAGGCTTAGCCGCCGTTAAACAAAACGGTAAATGGGGATTTATCGATAAAGTTGGCAAAACAGTCATTCCTTTAGACTATGATGAGGTGCGAAGTTTTTCCGAAGATTTTGCTGCTATTAAACTAAATAACAAATGGGGGTTTGTCGATAAAATGGGTAAGATAGCTCTTGAATTTAAATACGATGATGCTACCTATTTTTATGGCGATCTAGCCTTTGTTCAGTATGAAGGAGAATGGGTTTATATCGATAAGCAAGGTCAGGTAATAGACTCACCATTATTAGATAGTTAAAGCTTTATTATCAAAAATTTTATTGATTACTCTAAAAGCATCAAACAATCCCATCAGCTTTGAGCTTGGCGATCATCTCACTGTCATAGCCCAAATCAGCAAGCGTGCTATCAGTATGCTCGCTCAACTTCGGTGGCGGCGTACGATAAGTAACTGGTGATGCAGATAGTTTAATTGGGCTCCCAAGTGCGCTTACTGGACTGCCTTGCTCAGTGAAATTAACGACCATCTCGCGTGCCAGTGCTTGCGGCATGGCCAATGCTTCAGCGACATTATGAATCGCTCCGCACGGGATACCTGCTTGATCTAAAACCTCCAACCAATAAGTACGTGGTTGCTCGGCAAACTTCTTGCTCAGCTCATCACACAACAGCATACGATTGGCAACACGGTTAGGATTGGTCGTAAAGCGATCATCGGTATGCCAATCGACTGCGAGCACGTCACACAATTTGGCAAACTGACTGTCATTACCACAGGCTAAGATAAAGTGCTGCTCACCCTGACCTGCGAATACTTGATAAGGCACGATATTAGGATGCTGATTGCCTAGCCTTGGTGGTACTTTACCTGAAGCTAAATGGTTCATACCAACGTTAGCTAGCATGGCAAGCGCACTATCTAAAAGTGCAACATCCACCTGTTGCCCTAGTCCCGTAGTCTCACGAGCAATCAAAGCTGCTTGAATACCAATCGTCAGCTGCAACCCTGCAAATAAATCGACCACGGCCACGCCAACTTTATGTGGTTCGCCATCGCTTGGACCTGTGATGCTCATCAGCCCTGACAACCCTTGAATAATATAGTCATAACCAGGGCGCGCAGCATCTGGCCCTGTTTGACCAAACCCTGTCAATGACGCATAAATCAGCCGCGGATTGTCTTGTTTTAGACTGTCGTAATCTAGACCGTATTTTTTGAGACCGCCCACTTTAAAATTCTCTACCAAGAGATCACTATCAGCGGCCAGTTTTTTGATGATATCTTGTCCTGCATCGGTCGTGATATCTACCGTCAGTGATTTTTTATTACGGTTAATGGTCGCGTAATAGGCGGATGTGTCGTCGCTAAACTTTGGCGGCGCCCAATGCCGCGTTTCATCGCCGATATGTGGACGCTCAACTTTGATGACTTCGGCACCAAGATCGGCCAATACTTGCGTACAAGAAGGCCCTGCCAGCACTCTCGACAAATCAAGCACCTTAATACCATGCAACGCGCCCTTTGGCATGTCATTATTGGCATTGCTATTGATGGTCATAGTCATCCCTCATTTTGTATGGTCAATCCTTTATAAGTTAGGTACGGTATCAGTCTCGCTTAGCGCCTACTATTAACCTACTACTTGTAATACTTTCACGCAGCGTTCTGGTATCCACGTTATATTGAATCGACTATCGCCTATTCTTTGATTTGTAATCATAAAATTGTTCTTCATCATGCAGCCATCTAATCATTAAATGATGAAGAGCAACTGAAAAACGTACGCTACTGTTCATGCTCTTTTAATAAAAGCCAAGCAGCCACGTACGTCACAGAATACAGTTGTACCAAACATTTTTAGCTATAGTCAGTTCAATATAATTTCGATACAAGGAAACCGAGTGCAAGTTATACATTAGTATGCTTAGCGAGGATGACGATGTAGCGGATTTATATAGACTTGACTATAAAACGCTTAAAAGAATGCTTGAATGCCCGTCTGTGCACGACCAAGAATCAGCGCATGGATATCATGTGTGCCTTCATAAGTGTTGACCGCTTCTAAGTTCATGACATGACGAATGACATGGAACTCATCAGAGATACCATTACCGCCATGCATATCACGAGCGATACGAGCGATATCAAGTGCTTTACCGCAGTTATTACGCTTAATAAGTGAAATCATCTCAGGCGCAGCGTTATCTTCATCCATCAGACGACCCACACGTAGTGCTGCTTGTAGACCTAAGCTGATTTCTGTTTGCATATTGGCCAGCTTCAACTGCACAAGCTGCGTTGCGGCGAGCGGACGACCAAATTGCTTACGATCGAGCGTATACTGGCGTGCTGCTTTCCAGCAGAACTCAGCCGCACCCATACTGCCCCATGCGATACCATAACGGGCTTTATTTAAGCAGCCAAATGGGCCTTTTAGACCACGGATATCTGGGAACGCATTGGCTTCAGGGACGAACACCTTATCCATGACGATCTCACCGGTGATTGATGCACGTAATGAAAACTTACCTTCGATTTTTGGTGCAGATAACCCTTTCATGCCTTTGTCTAAAATAAAACCACGAATCTCGCCCGCATCATCTTTTGCCCAGACCACAAACACATCAGCGATAGGGCTGTTGGTAATCCACATTTTATTACCCGTCAGCTCATAACCGCCATCCACTGCGCGCGCGCGTGTCGACATCGACGAGGGATCAGAACCTGAATCTGGCTCAGTCAAACCAAAACAGCCGACATACTCACCTGTCGCAAGCTTTGGTAAATAACGCTCTCTTTGCTCTTCTGTGCCATACGCCCAAATAGGATGCATCACTAGGCTTGACTGCACACTCATCGCTGAGCGGTAGCCCGAATCAACGGCTTCTACTTCCTTAGCAATCAGACCATAGGCAACACTCGATAAACCAGCACAGCCATAGCCTTCAATCGTGACACCCAGCAGACCCATCTCACCCATTTGACGCATAATATTACGGTCAAAGCTTTCGTTACGATTGGCCTCTAGAATTCCAGGCATCAGCTCATTTTGAAAAAACTGACGGGCGCTGTCCGTCACCATACGTTCTTCGTCAGTAAGCTGGTCACGTAATAAGAAAGGATCTTCCCAATCAAAACTTGGGCGCGTAGATGTTGCCATGTGGTTCTCCTTGATATCAGTCATCCTGACCGACGAATAGTGATTGATAAATGGGGTTAAATAAATAGACTATTGACTTCATAATTCCGCTATGCGAAACTTAGTTTCATAATTTAAAACCATTTAAGCAAACTTTCGCCGCGCTGTAAACCTTTATCAAAAAAAGATGAGTATAAAATGACAAAAAATTTATCAGCAGCCATACCACTGTTGAATCGCTTGACGACTACACTTGAGCAAAGCAAGGAAGAGAACGATCGACAATTCGTTATGGCTCTAGGTCGTGGACTGGCGATACTTGCAGCGTTTGAGCATGATCAGCAGCACACCCATCAGCAGCTATGTCAGATGACAGCACTACCAAAAGCGACCATCACTCGCCTGATCCATACCTTGACCACGCTTGGGTTTTTACGTGTCACTGAGCACGGACAGTATCAATTGGGTAGTAGTGCTGTACGTCTCAGTGCTACCGCGTGGAGTCGCCACGATATGGTTGCAGCGGCTGAGCCTTTACTGCGACAGTTTGCTAGTGAGAATGAGGTATCAGTGAATCTAGCGACCGAAGTCGAAGGAGAAATGCGCTATCACGCCTGCTGTCGTAGTCCTGCTCGCCTATCGGTCAACTTACAGGTTGGCTCAGCGGTGCCCGTTGCACGCACTGCCATTGGACGGGCTTTTTATGCGGTAAGCTCACAAGCAAGACAGGCTGTGATTCGTAGCAATTTACAAGAACAGTTGTCTATCGAGGATTATAACCATGCACAAACTGCCCTAGCCAGCGCGGCAGAGCATTATGAGAAATATGGCTATACCGTGTCTGATGGAGAGTTTTCTACTGACATATTGGCGGTCGCCATTGGCGTATTTGATGTCGCAACTGGGCAATACGCTTATTCGCTCAATGCCAGTGTGCCAAGTGCCAACTGGGAAGCGGATGACTATGCCGCGATGATAGTGCCAAAGTTACAGGTATTGGCGGAGCGGATTGGTGGTGGGAATTAAAACGGTTTGTACTCTCCGTCTGTAGAATCATAGATCATCACTGAACCGTCTGCACTAACCTTATAGCGATCACGGACATGACCCACATAAGAATCGCCACCGCAAATATCATCATGAACTTCAAAAGCGGCAAACTCCCAACTTGTCGCTATAGCATTGTCATTGTTGCTCTCAAAGAGAAACTGCAAACAATCCAGATCTGCGTTCGGACGCTGTTCTAAAGTCACTAATAATGACTCAAATGCCGCCTTTTCAGTGATGCCTATCGTGGCAGTAGCAGTCGAACTATCTACGACCGATCCACTCCCTCGATCTAATGGGTTACAAGCAGTTAATAAGACAGCTAGAGAAATACAAATCGTTGACGTAAGCAAGTGCATATCATCGTTCCATAAAAAACCATATAGTTCCAGAGAAAATCATTCAGTAATGAGATTACCTTTAAAAGTATCATAATAGATAACCCGCATTAACCTGTTCCACATACTTTCCATCTAACTTGATTGAAAGTTCGATATATCTGTATATCATAAAAACTTATGACATCATAAAAATGAATGGGGACAGGTCATGGACTACCGACACGAAAGTAAGCGTGAACAGACATCTAATTTCAGTATTGGTTTGCGTTCAAAACTGGGGCTGAATCTAGGCAGTGGCTTACTGTGTGCCCTGATGCTTAGCGCTTGCCAGCAGGCAGATACTCAGGACACTACTAATAATCAAGCCGACAATGCCAGCCAAACAGGGGATGCAACAAACACAGCTATGCAGGATTCTACTAGCATACAGTTCCCTCAATATATTCATGGTACGCCCGCACTACTGCACCCTATTACCCCGATTGATATAGAAGACCAAGAAACAGGCTTGAGCAGTATCAAGTCTAGAAAAGGAGAAATGGTCTATCCTATATTTGAGCAACAAAGCACTTATCGGTATCACACGCATGCCAATAACTTTGTGTTTGAAGAGATAGCGACAGGCAACACGCAAAAACTGATGCCCAATGACAACTTCATCATCGATCAGATATTTCTACCATATACCACGCAATACAAGCTCATTGCCGCTAAAGATATCTCACAAGCAGACGCACTCGCATATGACACTGAAATGTTGGCTGATATGGATTATGACGCTAATTATGAGGCAGCGCAGGATGCCCTGAGAGGTACCGAAAAAGTGACTATCAATACCCCTTTCAACCATCTCATTTACCATGTCTCTGAGACGCCCAACCAGCCTGACGAAGAAGGCAAAAATATCATGCGTCAACAAGCGTTATACATGAGTGACAATATGGGTAAGCAACTGACCAAACTGCATCCTGATAATGAGTATGTACAATCGACCAAGTGGATGCCACAAGTTGCGCGTTATTACTTTATCACGCGCTCTGATAGCGATGGTAATGGGCTTATCGATGAAAAAGATGCCACTCATAATTACCAAATCGACTTCTCGGTAAACACGCCAGTGGTTAAAGGTTATGACTTTTAAGCTAAAAAGAACTCTCTTTGCCTTGGTTCTGATATTTATTTCGCTAAAAATTTTCGACTTAGTGACAAGTCCACAGATTAAAATCTTTAATAATACAGACGCACCAATAAGGTTCAACTCTTTGCAATATATAGACACAAGAGAAGAACCGACAGTTGAAGAACTAAATGATTGGAAACTAAGCTACAAGATTGAAAAATCGAAGTCAAAGAATATGACATTGCATGTAAAAAACCGCTTTATAGATAAAGATATTTATCTGGGCATAGATTATTCATATTTCGGGGACTATCTTACAGATGAAAATATATACGATCTAGATGGTGTGACTTTTACGAAAACGCCAGCTTATATAGGACAAGCAGCTTATTGCAGCTTCAAAGTAAAGGTATATCCCAATAACAAAACTATCGTTACGCCATTAAGAAAATATTTTTGTTTATACCCTTTTTATTATCATAAAAAACAATAATCCTTAAGAGTTGCAATGTCAAAATCTCTCTATAGTCTTCTTATTTTCTGCTTATGTCTAACAGGCTGTAATGAAGATATTGAGATATATCATGCTAAATATTTAGACGATATCTTCCCCAACAGTAATGGACAGCAGACATTTATCGTCAAATCTCACTGTTAGAATCGTCCGACGTGTAGTTACATAGAAAATGCTACAACTGTAAAGAATAAATGTTCTAAGCCATCATAAGAAATATAATGCCAAAACATCTAACAATAATTACTACCTGTTTCATTTAATCTAATAAAGGCTCAGGTAAAACCGGCGGTGTACTATCCATATAAGTTAAGTAATTCAGCCATAACTCATGCGTGCGTTGTTTGGTGATTCGGGTACTACAGTTAATAGACATTAAGCCACGAATTGACCCTGTCGTCCATGATGTATAGACCGCATCACAATTACTATATTCATATTTTTCCCAAGCTTTTTGAGAGGCTTTGATGGCTTCAACAATCTCAGGATTTTCATTGTATTGAGAATAACTGGCAATCAGATATCGACGCATAATTTTAGTAGCATCTTCTCTCTCTTGCGCGGCACAATATTCCATCGCATAGGTCGAATAAGCCTTGTCACAATCAACCGTATCGCCATTACTCGCCCATGCTGGAGATACCATTGCTATTAGCGTAAATGCGCCCAGTATAAAACCATACGGTGCATAAGTTGATTTAGTTTTCATGATACTGCCTTATCTTTTTAATCGTACTAAATAGTATACTTTATTTTACTAATTTGCGTTTGTTGGTTAGCAGAAAAATCTACCCCAGCTCATCAAACCTAAGCCCAAACTTCATCAGGTATTTACGCAATCTGTCGCTATCATTCGGGCTTTTTAGCTTATCGCGTGAGTTGGCGTACAGATAGCGCCCAGCCGCCGCTTGGTTTCTATGATTAATACAAATCTCAATCACATATGCCAATTGCACCGCATCAAACGGATCAATAGTCGCAAGAGTTTCCTCATCTAGATATTTTATTAAAATATTATGGCTACCCTGCTCGATGGTTTCGCTATCTAAAGTAGCACTTTTCTTACTTAAACTATTCGAACCATTCAAACTGTCAGGTAATTCCCAAAGATGCGTTAAGCGCTCAATCTCCGCTTGTACGTCATCATTGCGAATCACTTTACTCTCAGCCAGCGTGGTCAGGCGAATCATACTGGCCGTCAAATCACGAAAGTTCCCTTGCCATGTCGCATCCGCACTCATCGCAAAAGCTTCATACAACTGCCTCGCCTCTGGGGTAAATCGATAGTGCTGCTGCTGCTCGCTACCCAAACGCGCTAACTCATAGTCGATATTGGCAGGTAAATCTTCTAGACGGTCTTTAAGCGATGGCAAAAAGAACGTCCATGTATTGAGACGCGCAAATAGATCCGCTCGAAACTCGCCATCAGCGACCGCTTGCCGCAAGTCTTTATTGGTGCCTGCCATTAGCTGAAACGACACGCTAATCGGTGTATCACTACCAAGCGGATAAAAGCGCTGCTCCTCCAATGCGGTCAATAGCATCGCTTGCTCATCAAGCCCCAACTCTCCGATTTCATCTAAGAATAACAAACCACTATCGGCTGATTTTAGCAGTCCATCACGACTCGTTGCAGCTCCCGTAAATGCGCCTTTGACATGCCCGAATAGCACACTCATGGCGGTGTCACCACGCAGCGTCGCGCAGTTGACCTCGACGAATTTTTCAAGCGTGTTTTTGCCTTGCGTGCTACTGGCTTTGGCTTTTTTAAGCGCGTAGATTTGGCCTGCCAATTGCGACTTGCCCGCTCCTGTTGCGCCCATTAATAATATGGGTGCGGTTGAGCGTGTGGCGACCTTTTCAATATCGGAGATGAGCTTTTGATAAGCGGCGTTTTGGGTGACTAGATTGGCTTGCAAGGTTTGCCAATGTTGGGCTTTTTCTGCTTCAAAACGTTCACGTAAACCATCATAGCGCGAGACGTCCAAGTCAATCACTTGATAGCGACCTTGCGGATCAGCTTGGTCAGGTCTTGGGCAAGGAGAAGTCTGAATCAAATCAGCGGGAATAAATCCCGCCTCTACCAACAAGAACCAGCAAATCTGCGCCACGTGCGTACCCGTGGTCAGATGCAGCAAGTAATCGGTATTGTCCTGAAAATCAAACCTTGCAGCAAAGTCATACAGCTCAGCATAAACGTCGGCAAAATCCCATGGACTAATCAACGTCACATGATGACCAATCACCTGCGTCTGCGGGCTGACTTGCGCCATGTCATCTTTAATAATTTTAAACAGTCGCTTATCGCGCTTGCTATATAAAATATGCAGCTCATCGACCAGTAGCTCGTCATGCAAACCTAGACTGACTGTTGGGCGCCATCGTTGCCAACGCTTATCATTAAAGCCATTGTCTAAAGTAGTGCCGAGGAAGCCGATGACGGCAGTTTTGTTGTTCGAATCACTATTCATAATATTACTTATCACTGATTATCATTAGCAAATAGTATATTATTTTCTATCTAGTTAGTTTTATTTCTATATATTTTTAGCCCATGGTTAAGTAAATTCATCTATTTGAAAAATACGTAATAATTAAACCATTTACTATCAAACACTTATAAATAAATTCAAACTATCCTAAAAACTTGGCACGCCCTTAGCATTATATAAAGTAAGAATCATCTTTCATAATAAACGAACTTTGCAACGCTAAGGAAAACGCCATGCAACCAACCACTCATAACATCATTCAAGATGGTGGAACGCCTATTAGACTTTGGACCAAGGGCGTGCCCGTCGATCCAAAAGCACACGACCAATTGATCAAAGCATCAAAAATGCCGTTTGTATATAAATGGCTTGCGGTGATGCCCGATGTGCATGTCGGTATTGGCGCGACTATCGGTACGGTATTGCCCACCAAAGAAGCGATTATTCCCGCTGCCGTTGGCGTCGATATCGGCTGCGGGATGATGGCAGTGCAAACCACCCTAACCGCGAACGATTTGCCAGATAGCTTGCTCGGTCTGCGTACCGAACTGGAAAAAGCGATTCCACATGGTCGTAGTAAAACGCGTGGTCGCGGGTCACGCCGTGATGTTGGCGCGTGGGCCAACCCTGATGACACCGTAATGAACGGTTGGGGAACGCTGGTTGATGACTTTAATTATATAACCCAAAAGCACCCTCGCCTAAAAAATACCAATAACCTTAATCATTTGGGTACGCTGGGTACGGGAAACCATTTTGTCGAGGTGTGCCTTGATGAGACCAACCAAGTTTGGATCATGCTGCACTCAGGCTCACGCGGTGTGGGTAATGCCATTGGTCGCTACTTTATTGAGCTGGCACGTGAGGACATGCGCAAATGGTTTATCAACTTGCCTGATAAAGATTTGGCTTACTTCGCCGAGGGTACAGAGCACTTTGATGATTACTGGTTTGCAGTTGGTTGGGCGCAGCGTTTTGCTTTTAAAAACCGCGAAATCATGATGGAAAAAGCCATCAAAGCGCTACGCCAAATCGTACCTAAACCATTTGATGCGGCAGTAAAAGCAGTGAACTGTCATCATAACTATGTGGAAAAAGAGCAACATTACGGCGAGGAAGTGTTCGTCACTCGCAAAGGCGCAGTACGTGCTCGCGTTGGCGAATACGGTATCATTCCAGGGTCAATGGGTGCTAAATCCTTTATCGTACGCGGTAAAGGAAACGAAGAGTCATTCTGCTCTTGCTCGCATGGTGCAGGTCGTATCATGTCACGTACCGAGGCGAAAAAGGTATTCACGGTCGCCGATCAAATGGCGCAGACCGAGGGCGTAGAATGCCGAAAGGATGCGGATGTGATCGATGAGATTCCAGCGGCGTATAAAAATATTGAAGACGTAATGCAAGCGCAAAGTGATTTGGTAGAAGTGGTACATACGCTGCGTCAGGTGGTTTGTGTTAAAGGGTGAGAAGCCAAGCTATGGGTCTACCAGCTCAAGGCTGAATTCCCGCATTTAGATACTACTGTCAAATACTGTGGGCTAGATGTAAACTATTTAGAAGAAGCAAATATTATTTTTTGGGCAGAGCCAAAGGCTACAGGCTAAATTATGAATCATTTTCAAATGAGTTTAGTGGACTATGACTTTCCCTATGACTCTAAATTAGATGATATAAAAATCGTTGAATTTTATATTGATGGCAAACCATTAATAGAACTGCTTGGAGACTGTCGCCATTTAGGAAACATAAGTAATGACCTCGATTTCTGTGATCTTTCACAACGCAATTATATATCGCAGCTATTAGGTCAAAAGTTATTTATAAACGGCTTAGCGTCAACTCGGTTAGTTCTTTATAGCTGTCATTGTGCTTGTGATCATTGTGGAATTTTTTCTACAGAAATAATCGTTGGCGATCAAACCGTAGAGTGGAAGCTTATTGCGTGGGAATATACTGAATATCAAACTGTGTTTGAGCCAGCGATTAACTTAACATTCTCTAAATCTCAATATTTTGAAGCCATCAAACAATATTGCGAACAAACAGGAATTGTTCTCTAGTGTTATTAGTATTAGACAGTCATAGAGATAAAATCAGTTATTTGGAAAGCTATGAAAAAACCAACCTCTATTCATAAAAGTATCTTAAAAAGTGAAGCAAAAATTCAAAGGCTCCATCATTTGATTAGCAGTACTTTTGCTAAGCGAGATGATAATAGACAAAGTTATGAATCATGGCAAAACGCTTGTACCAATTTTCATCAGAGCTATAGTACTTTGGTATTT
>NZ_JBQSVP010000027.1:0-32809 GCF_052376345.1 Psychrobacter sp. AOP5-GZ1-6
AGCATCTTTACATACTTATATGCTCGCATTTCCAGTTCCCATGTCATACAATGGCTTGCAATTTTTAATGGTTACTTTATTTTATATAGAGTCACATTAATAAATTATCAGTAAACAAAAGCCTCAGTCGACACAAGGAAATGTGATGAGTAACACTCAGATCCCTTCTCCAGGGTCTAATCAGCAGCCGTCTAATTATGACACGGAGCTATCAGATAGCTATCTTGATTTGCACAAACCAAGTTCGAGTTTTGAAAGTCGTGATGATTATCTAAACCATGAATTACAAATCATGCAGCCAAAACGCTGGCGCGCCAATTTACCATTCCGTGATTACCGTTTTGAATTTGAAGATACCATTCCAGCCATGGCCGCGACGATTGGTAAAGTCGTTATGGTAGGCGCGATTGCCGCAACATTTGCAGGTCCGCTTGGTTTGGGCGACGCGTTTGTTTTAGAGAACGTTCGTTATGAGCTATTAATCGTTTCATTCTTTATTATCTTGTTTTCAGGATTTTTACTACCGACGGCCAACCTTGCTGGTACTCACGGTCCTCTCATCCCACTTATCCCTATTGTAGTAGCCGCTGGCGGGCATCCAATGGCTTTTGGCCTATTGATTGGTGCTTTTGGTTTGCTGCTTGCTATCAGTAAAGGAGGGAGCTTGCTGGCCAACTTAACCAGTAAGGGTGTGTGCGGTGGCCTTTTGATTTACTTAGGGTTTATCGGTACCACCTCACAGGTTAAAAACTTGTTTGCCTGGTCAGAGAGTATCGGCATGTCGCATATTGCCTTTTTTATTATTCTAGCAACGATTTTGTTATACGCATTACTAGAACATTGGCAAAAACGCTGGCTAGCAGTCCCACTAAGCTGTGTGTTAGGTGGTGGACTTGCCTTTGCACTGGGTGCACCTTTTGAGTTTAAAACAGCACCAGGTTTACCACATATGAACCCTATGTATTGGTGGGGTGAAAACACAGGTTGGATGCTTGGACTACCAACAGTTGAAAGCTTTATTGTGGTATTGCCGTTTGCTATTTTAGCCGTTGCGATGTGGTCGCCAGATTTCTTAGGTCATCAAGTATTCCAAAAAATCAGCTATCCTAAACGTACTGAAAAAGTGCTAATGGATATCGATGATACAATGACCAGTGCTTCAATTCGTCAGGTCGCAGGCTCTGTACTAGGTGGTGCTAACTTTGCATCATCATGGGGTACTTACATTGTTCCAGCGGCAATTGCCAAGCGTCCAATTCCTGCCGGTGCTTTGTTAACGGCCTTATTCTGTATTATCGCAGGGGTGTGGGGCTATCCAATGGATCTGGCTATCTGGCAGCCAGTGATGTGTGTTGCATTGATTGTGGGTGTATTTATCCCATTGCTAGAAGCTGGCATGGAGATGACTCGAGAAGGCAAAACCACGCAATCTGCCGCTATTGTCGTATTCGCATCTGCGCTAGTTAACCCAGCATTCGGTTGGTCAATTACTTTATTGCTTGATAATTTAGGTTTGATTGGCTCTAAAGAGCGTAGTTCTAATTTAACGAAAATGAGCCGCTGGATCATACCTGGTATTATGTTTGTGGTATTGACCAGTGTCATGGCTATCGTTGGTATGCTACCAGGCATCCCAGCATTGATGGAGAACTTCCGTCATTAACTTTCATCAATTGGCATTAATAACAGCAGTTTGTTAGTCAATAAAAGTCAGCCTTGGTGCTGGCTTTTTTATGGGCAACGCTGTCATGATAACTGGCTTGCAAAACGCTTACTACCGCCCCATAACTAGCTATATATCAGTATCTTGAGAGCAATAAATTCTATGGTCAATGTCTCAGAATCTAGTCCTGTCGATGATAAAAAAGCCCGTCTTAAACATTTGATTCAACGTCTACCAAATTTGCCAGGCGTCTATAAGATGCTGGGTAAAAACGGTGATATCCTGTATGTGGGTAAAGCCAAATCGCTTAAGAGCCGTGTGAATAGCTACTTCGCTAAGACAATCGATCATCCAAAGACTCGGGCACTAGTGGCACGGATTCATGATATTGAAACCATTATCACCCGTAGTGAGACCGAGGCATTGCTGCTTGAGCAAAACCTGATTAAAGAGTATCGCCCGCCATACAATGTGCTATTGCGTGATGATAAGTCTTACTTGTATGTATTTATCTCAGCAGACAAGCCTTATCCAAGGTTGGCTTATGGGCGCGGTAAAGGCAATCATCAAAAAGGTCGATTCTTTGGGCCGTTTCCCTCTGCTCACGCGGCAAAAGAAACCTTGGTGCTGATGCAAAAAATGTTTCAAATGCGCCAGTGCACCAATACTTTTTTTAAACAACGTAAGCGCCCTTGTCTGGAATATCAGATTAAGCGTTGCCGTGCCCCTTGTGTGGGTTTGGTATCACCTGACGAGTATGCAGAAGATGTAAATAACACCATTCGCTTTTTAAAGGGTGATTCTAGCGACATTCATAGCGCACTGATTGAAAAGATGGAAGCATCCGCCGAAGAGTTGGATTTTGAAAAAGCGGTCTTTTATCGCGATCAGCTGTCTATGCTGCGTGAGGTGCAGGCCAAGCAGGCTGTCTATACCGTACAAGGTGAGGCCGACGTGATAGCCATTGCCAGTCAGGCAGGTATGACCTGTGTCAATGTACTGACCGTCCGTGGCGGTCGCGTACTAGGCGGTAAGAATTACTTCCCTGATGTCGACAGCAGCGAATCGCTTGCGGACAATCTCTCTGCTTTTATTACTTCATTCTACTTTCAGGTAACGGATGATTTGCCTGCAGAGATTATCTTGAGTCACGAATTACCCGATCAGGTGGCGGTCAGTGAAGCACTGGCGACGCATTTCGGTAGTAAAGTGGTTATCAAAACCAATGTGCGTGAGCACCGTGCCGAATGGCTAGACTTGGCAAAACTGAACACTAATAATGCGCTAAAAACCAAGCTAGGCGACTATTTAGAGTTGCATGCGCGCTTCGGGGCACTAAAAGATGTATTGACCGATGTCACCGAGCGTACCATTGACCGGATTGAGTGTTTTGATATCTCTCATACCATGGGTGAGGCGACCATTGGCAGCTGTGTGGTGTTCGATCAAGGTGGCTCGCGCCGACGGGATTATCGCCAATACGCTATCCATGACATCCAAGGCGGTGATGACTATGCAGCGATGAAACAAGTGCTGACTCGACGTTATAAGAAACAGCCATTGCCTGATTTACTATTGATTGATGGCGGCAAAGGTCAGCTAGGTATTGCTAAAGAAGTGCTGACCGAGTTGGACATTCTGAGTGACACCTTGCTCATTAGTGTGGCAAAAGGGGAAGGGCGCAAGGCTGGGCTTGAAGTATTGCACTTTATCGATCATGAACCTTTAGATTTGCCGATGGATAGTAAGGCGCTACACTTACTGATGCATATTCGTGATGAGGCGCATCGTTTTGCGATTACGGCGCACCGTAAGAAACGCGACAAGCGTCGTTCATCGTCGGTACTAGAGGTGATACCCGGACTGGGTGAAAAGCGCCGCCGTGACTTACTCAATCATTTTGGCGGTATGCAGCAACTACTTGGCGCATCCCAACAAGAGCTATCAGGCGTGCAAGGTATTGGTCCTGTGCTCGCAAAAACGGTTTATAAAGTATTGCATGAGTAAATAGATATAGCTCAGTGGTGCATATCAACTTCAACCATTTTGTAAACAATAGGTAAGCTTACAGTTGATTCTATGAATTTACCGTCTTCAGTGGCCGCATGGAATATCATTTTGCGGGCCTGTATAGTGGCTTTTCTATCTAGGTGTCGATTACCTGACGATTTCTGAATACTAGCCCTGTCAACTGTGCCTTTCTTATTTATATTTAATGTAAGTATAAGGTCCAAACTTTCTCCAAAGTTCATCCTTCTCGATGCTTGAGAAGGGAGAGTAAAATCTACGGAGCGCATAACTGTAGGAGGAACTATAACAGGCTCTCGTTGAGGTAGACTTTGGCAGCCTGTCATAAATGCGAAGAGCAGTAAAAATGGTAAAGTTTTTTTCATTACTTCTTATTTCTCCGCATTTTTATAAGTCACAAATTTAAAATCCAACGCGCTTTTCTCATCGTGCATCTGCTTAGACTCTTCTACTACTGCAAATTCACTTGGTAACTCAGGATAGAACGCATCACCATCGGTAATTTCGGTATCGACGTGGGTCAATTCGATGCGGTCGGTATACATTAATGCTTCACTAAAGACACGCTCGCCGCCAATGACCCAAATGGTGTCAAGATGCGCGCCATGTGCCAGACTGGCTGCTTGTGTCAGCGCATCGTCTAGATTATGTACCACATGAGCATTGTCCTTGCTAACTAGGTCTTTTTGTTCCGCATAATCCAGTTGGCTGCTGATGATAAAGCTCACACGTTTTGGCAAAGGTTTGCTGCCCATCGACTCAAAGGTTTTACGACCCATAATGACGATACCTTGTATCCCGCCATCATTTTGTTTGGTCGTCATTTTTTTAAAGTGCTGTAAGTCTGCTGAGATATGCCACGGCAGCTCATTATCCTTACCGATACAGCGGTTACTACTAATCGCGGCGATTTGGGCAACTTCGGTGTGGGCATAACTCATAATCTATCCTTTTTATTATTTTTTATAATGCTAAGCTGATTTACAGCAGTCAATCAAACAAGTGCTGCTATACAGCCACTTTGGCTTTGATAGCAGGATGTGACTCGTAACCTTCAACACTAATATCTTCGTAGGTAAAGGCAAAAATATCATCAATATCAGGGTTGAGTACCAATGTAGGCAGTGTATATAGCGAACGTGTCAACTGTAGCTCAACTTGCTCACGGTGGTTTTGATAAATGTGGCAATCGCCACCTGTCCAGATGAATTCGCCGACTTCTAAACCACAGATTTGCGCGACCATATGGGTAAGTAGCGCATAGCTAGCAATATTAAATGGTACACCCAAAAATAAATCTGCTGAGCGCTGATAGAGCTGACATGACAGTTTATTGTCCGCGACAAAGAACTGAAACATGGTATGACAAGGCGGTAGGGCAACTTGATCGGCCTCGCCTGGATTCCAGCCAGATACAATCAAGCGTCGTGAATTGGGGTTGGTCTTTATTTGCTCAATGACCTGAGTGATTTGATCGACACCATCCGCATTATAATTACCAGCATCGTCTTTCGTTGCGCCATAGTTGCGCCACTGATGACCATAGACAGGCCCCAAGTCACCAGCAGGACGGTCAAAGCGTGCCGTCTGCTCGGCAGTAGCCCACTCATTCCAAATGCGCACGCCGTTGGCTTGCAGATAATCGACGTGAGTACTACCACTCAAAAACCAAAATAGCTCATAAGCGATGGATTTGAAATGAACTTTTTTGGTGGTCAATAGCGGAAACCCTGACGCCAAATCAAAGCGTAGCTGTGCGCCAAAGTGGCTTAGCGTACCAGTGCCAGTACGATCGCCTTTTTCGGTGCCTGTGGTCAAAACGTGTTGGAGCAAATCTAAATAGCCCTGCTCGTTATTGCTGTTAATCATAAAAATGCTCGTCGGTATGGTTTAATATGCTGTTAGATATGTAGCTTAATAAGCCGCTTGCTTACCCCAGTCATAGATGCCGCGTTTGTAGGCATAGATGAGTAGGATAAAGCCGATAACAATCATCGGAGCGCTGAGCATTTGCCCCTTGGTTATCCAGCCTAAAAAGATGAATCCTTGGTCAATATCCGGTTGACGGAAGAACTCGATGATAAAACGACTCACGCCATAACCCAACATAAACACGCCTGTTGCTGCCATGCGAGGACGTGGTTTTGAGGAATACCACCATAATAATAAGAATAACAGCAGCCCTTCAGCAAGTGCTTCATATAGTTGTGAAGGATGACGAGGCAATAGGTACTGACCATTGACTTCAGTCATAATGTCTTGTAGCGCAGGGTTAGCCTGTAGCTGCTGCATGTCAACGCTAGCCGCCTGTGGGAAGTAAGTGAGCCAGTTATAGCCACCGTCAGAGACACGGCCCCACAGCTCGGCATTTATGTAGTTGCCGATACGTCCGAATAATAGGCCAGTTGGTACACATGGCACGATAAAATCCAATACTTGGAATGGGGTCTTCTTATACTTACGAGCGAAATAAAACATCGCAAGCATGACGCCGATCAAGCCGCCATGGAATGACATACCGCCTTCCCAGACTTTAAATAGATACGCAGGGTTTTGTAGTAATTCACCGAATTGATAAAACAAGACGTAGCCGATACGGCCGCCCAAAATCACACCAAGTGCACCAAAGAACACTAGGTCGGATACCATGTCGCTAGTCCAGTTATCGCGTTTGGTGCTGCGATACCACGCTAGTCCGTAAGCGGCAGCAAATGCTAGCAAATACATTAGCCCATACCAATGGACTTCAACAGGCCCAATGGCTAATGCTACAGGATCATACTGAGGGTGAATCATCATAATGGCATCATAATATTGGTAATAAAGTGCTGACTATCATAGCAAATTTCATGCGCCCAGCATACACAATTGCTATGATGCCAAGCAGTTAACATCGAGAAGTTGAACGGTTGATACAGGGGAGAATGTATAGGGTAGGAAGCCAGTAAGGTAATAAATGAAATAGGACAAACCGTTGTGATTGCAAAAAGGTTTTATAACGAGATATAGAGCGTTGTCTTATGTCAATTATCATTATTTAAAATAAAGACACGCTCTAATCACTATAAGGTTGTTATGAGTGAATATCACTAAATGGCGACCAAATCCTGTACTTCGTTTTCGACCATCGTATCGCCTGCGCCCTGAGATACTACTTTGCCACGTGACAAGACAGTGTAGTTATCTGCCAGCTCCTCAGCAAACTCGTAAAACTGCTCGACCAATACAACCGCCATGTCGCCTTTGTCCGCTAAGTCTCGTAGCACGCGGCCAATATCTTTAATGATAGATGGCTGAATACCTTCGGTGGGTTCATCCAAAATTAGCACCGTTGGCTCGGAGGCTAAAGCGCGAGCGATGGCCAGTTGCTGCTGCTGACCGCCAGATAAATCACCACCGCGGCGATGCTTCATTTCATCAAGTACCGGAAAAATATCATATAAATGTTTGGGTACATGCTTGGCCTTACTGCGTGAAAATTTGGCCATGCCGATTAAGATGTTTTCTTCTACGGTCAGTGTCGAAAAGATATCGCGGCCTTGGGGCACATAAGCGAGACCTGCCCTTACTCGTTGCTCAGGAGACAGTTTGCTGATGTCTTTGCCATTGAGTAGAATTTCTCCTGATTTGATAGGCAGTATTCCCATCAAACATTTGAGTAGGGTAGTTTTGCCCACACCATTACGACCAAGTACCACGCTGCACTCGCCAACGGGTGCTGTCAGCGAGACGTCCCGTAAAATATGACTGCCACCATAGTATTGGTTGATAGCGTTAACTTCTAGCATGGCTGTCTCCTAACATTTAAATCTTCTCCTAAGATGCAACTCTCTAATATTATCTGATTTATCTAAATCACTTTCTATCGACCTAAGTAGGATTCAATCACCGCTTCATTGGCTTGCACTTCGGCTAAAGTACCTTCGGCCAAAATTGCACCTTGTGCCAATACAGTAACTTTTTCGCTAATAGCATCAATAAAAGTCATGTCGTGCTCGACGACGACTAAGGTATGGTTTTTTTTCAGGCGTAAGCACAGCTCGGCAGTATGCTCAGTTTCTGCATCAGTCATACCTGCCACAGGCTCATCAAGCAAAATTAGCTTGGGGCCTTGCATTAACAGCATGCCAATTTCTAACCATTGTTTTTGACCATGTGAAAGCAATCCGGCTGGCTTGTTGATTTTGTCGGTCAGGCGGATTTGTTGTAGGGTAGCGTCAAGCGTATCGCGAGTATCAGCACTGAGTTTGTTAAATAAGCTTTGCATGACACGCTTGTCTTTGGGGGCAGCCAATAACAAATTATCCATTACTGTAAAGTTTTCAAAGACAGTCGGTTTTTGAAACTTACGACCGATGCCCGCTTCAGCGATTTCTTCGGTCGACATATTGGCAAGGTTATGGGTTTGCCCAAAAAACACGCTACCTTCTGTAGGGCGAGTTTTACCAGTGATAACGTCCATCAGGGTGGTTTTGCCCGCACCATTTGGACCAATGATGCAGCGTAGCTCACCTTCTTCAATGTATAACGATAAGTCGTTGAGTGCGCGAAATGAATCAAACCAAACGCTCAATTCTTCTAGATATAGAGCAATACCATGACTAAAGTCAGCACCTGATTTTTTGGGATGAGTGAGACCATCACGACCATCAGTGTGGTCAAATTCAGACGGTTCTTTGGTAGGTTGTTCAACCGATAACAGTTTGTCCTTTAACATCAATACTTCTCCTTTTTGAAGCGGTCAAACAGACCCATAATGCCATTGGGTAAAAACAGCGTGACGACGACAAACAGTCCACCTAGAATCAATAGCCAAAACTCAGGGTAGGCGACAGTGAAGTAAGTTTTGACCGAATTGACCACACCGGTTCCTAAGATTGCTCCAATTAATTTGCCTCTACCACCTGTCGCTACCCAAACTGCCATCTCGATAGAATTAACTGGATTCATTTCACTCGGATTGATAATGCCTACTTGTGGTACATAGAGTGCGCCTGCGATGCCTGCAATGACGGCTGATAGTACCCAAGCAGATAGCTTGTACCATAATGTTCGGTAGCCTAAATATTGCAAGCGATTTTCGCCATCGCGAATAGCACCAAGTACTCGTCCGTATGGTTGATTCATCAAATGACGCAAACCCATATAAGATACTAATAACGCCAAGGCTGTGACGAAACATAGCATTGAACGGGTAGAGGCAGCGGTGATGTCGTAGCCTAGCAGGGTGGTAAAACCAGTAAATCCATTGTTGCCGCCGAAGCCAGTTTCGTTACGGAAAAACAATAATGCGGCTGCATAGACCATCGCCTGAGTGATGATCGAAAAGTAAACGCCTTTGATTTTGGAGCGAAAAGCAAAGAAGCCAAATATAAAGGCAATGAGGCCTGGCACTAAGACTACTAATGCTGTTGCCCACCAAAAATTTTGGGTGCCAGCCCAATACCATGGTATTTCCGTCCAACTCAAAAATCGCATAAAGTCTGGAAGCGCATCGCCTGCTGTTTCGCGCGTTAAATACATACCAAATGCATAACCGCCCAAGGCGAAGTAGAGACCATGTCCCAAGCTCAAGATACCGGCATAACCCCATACGAGATCTAATGCCAAAGCGACCATAGCCAGTGCCATTATTTTACCAATGAGCGTAATCCAGTAAGCTGAAAGATGAAATGTTGAGGTTTCTGGTATGAGATGTAGCCAAGGTAGTATTAATAGTACGGCAAAACATAAACCAATTAACACGGCACCACGCGGTGTATCAGACAGCAGTTTAGTCAATATCATAGGAGTCTCCTTATTCGACAAAGCGGCCTTTGAGTGCAAACAAACCTTGTGGCCGTTTCTGAATAAACAGAATCACAAGAACCAACAATACGATTTTGGCCAAGACTGCACCGATACCAATCTCAAGCACCGTGCCGCTGACACCGAGTCCTAAGGCTGCTAATACTGCGCCCCATACTTGACCGACACCGCCTACCACGACGACTAAGAAAGTATCGATGATATAGGTTTGACCCAAGTCAGGACCCACATTGCCCACTTGAGCAAGCGCACAGCCTGCCATGCCGGCAAGTCCAGAGCCTAAGCCAAAGGCCATCATGTCGATACGCGCAGAAGGAATACCAACTGCTTTCGCCATTTGGCGGTTTTGTGTCACTGCTCGTATAAATAATCCAAAGCGAGTTTTGTTGAGCAAGTACACCAACAGTGCCACGACGATGACAGTGAACACAATGATGGCAATACGGTTGTAAGGCAGTACAAGGCTCGATGACACTTGATATGCACCGCTTAACCAAGCCACGTTACTGACTTCGACGTTTTGCGCACCAAAAATCATCCGTACTAACTGCATTAAAATCAGACTCACCCCAAAGGTCGCCAATAGGGTTTCTAGCTGACGACCGTACAATGGGCGAATCACAATGCGCTCAATAATCATACCGATAATAGCGCTGACTAAAAATGCCGCTGGAATAGCAGCAAGCAAATACCAGCCTGCCATATCTGGCAGATAAGCTTGAAATGCGTTTTGAACCATATAGGTGGTATAAGCACCAATCATAATCAGCTCGCCATGCGCCATATTAATCACACCGAGAAGTCCAAAGGTAATCGCAAGGCCAAGCGCCGCTAGCAATAAAATACTGGCCGTACTCATACCTGTGAAAATATGACCTGTCCATGTACTGATTTCAATACGGCGTGACACGCTGGATTCAGCATCGATAAGCGCCGCTTTAAGTGCAGAGTCCAAATTATCAGCGGCAAGGGCAGACTCGATATCGACTAATACTTGTGGGCTATCACTATCCGCAAGTAGCTTTACGGCTGCTATTTGAGTGGGTAAATCACCGTTTTTAAAGTCAATACGAGCTTGTAGGGCAGTCAGCGCTTTTTGGACTTTCGCATTGTCCTCATTTGCTGCTGCTGTCGTAATAATGGTTGGATCTACTTGATTGATATTGTTGGCTAGAATATCGACTGCTTGTAGTCGCTGTGCGGGCTTGTCAGATTCGAGCTTGACCTTTGCTTGACCAAATACAAGTGCTGAGCGTAACGCATTGGTTAAGGTAATTTGGGATAAATCACTGGGCCAGTCGGTCGTTTCTGTTTTATCAGGATAGGTAAATAGCTGGTCATCGGCATTGAGTAGATAAGTTTGTCCGCCATTGCCCTGATACAGCTCATCATTGGCAATGTATTCAACCAAATTGTCTAAGCTTTCGACGGTTCCTGGCCAATCACTCAACATAGCTTGCCGCTGGCTAAAGTCACCTGCTACAAATTGCTCAATGGTGTCGTTTGAGTTTTCAGGGTTTGCTATTGAAGTATCTGAGGTGGTGGCTTGAGTAGAGCTAGATACGCTTGCAGGCGTGATCTGTGATTGCTCGCTATGCGCAGCATTCGTATCATGGTCATGTGCTGGACCGTCATGGTGCGCATGTGCAGAAGTGGCAAAAATTGTTATAAATAGTGCAGTCAAAGCAAGTAGCCGCAGAGATATAGATATTGGAAAAATCGCAGCGTGCTTTATTAGCCCACTTATTGGTGCTTGTTGATGATTGCCATGCTTAGTAGATGCTGTTTGTCCTGCAGTGGGGCATAAGATGTGACGCTGCATGTGCGGCTCCCTGTTCTTCACGGTCAACAAATTCTAGGTTCTATTACTTAGCGTATTCGGGTATGTCTTCAATTTATTCGACAGTCATCTAAATAGGTTGAAAATAAAGGTAGAGCGTAGGCGCTGTACTGTTTCATGCGCCTAGCACTACCAATTTTGAGGTAAGAGATTTATTTCGGAATGTATTCACTCCATGGCTGTGCTTGGATCACCTCTGGCGTTTTGAAAATCGTATCAAATTGTCCATCAGCACGAATTTGACCAATCATAACGGGTTTCCATAGATGATGATTTTCTTCATCCATTTTTAGTGTGTAGCCTGATGGCGCATCAAACGTCTGTCCTGCCATGCTAATACGTACTTTGTCGACATCGGTGGTGCCAGCTTGTTCGACGGCTTGTTTCCACATATTGATGCCCACATAGGTGGCTTCCATTGGGTCATTGGTCACGACTTTTTCAGCATTGGGTAGGTTTTGGTCTAGTGCGTATTGCTTATAGCGTTTGGTGAATTCGCTGTTGGTTGGGTTTTTAATCGACATAAAGTAATTCCATGCCGCTAAATGTCCTTGCAATAAGCTGGTATCGATACCGCGCAGTTCTTCTTCACCAACTGAGAACGCCATGACTGGAATATCTGCGGCGTCAATACCTTGGTTGGCAAGCTCACGATAGAACGGAACGTTTGAGTCGCCATTGATGGTCGATATTACCGCTGTCTTTTTGCCCGTTGAGAACTTTTTGACGTTGGAGACGATGGTTTGATAGTTACTAAAACCAAATGGCGTGTACTCTTCCATGATGTCTTCATCAGCGATACCTTTTGATTTCAAAAATGCTTTTAAAATCTGGTTGGTGGTGCGTGGATAGACGTAATCGGTACCTAGTAATACAAAGCGCTCTGCACCGCCACCTTCTTCACTCATCAAATACTCGACGGCTGGAATGGCTTGTTGGTTGGGTGCCGCGCCTGTATAAAAGATATTTTCTGATTGTTCTTGACCTTCGTACTGTACTGGATAGAACATTAAGCCGTTTAACTCTTCAACCACTGGTAACACGGACTTGCGTGATACAGACGTCCAACCACCAAAAATAACATCTACTTGGTCTTGAGTAAGTAGTTGGCGTGCTTTTTCAGCAAACAATGGCCAATCAGAAGCGGGATCAACGACGACTGGCTCTAGTTGCTTACCGAGCACACCACCATTGGCGTTGATTTCGTCAATGGTCATTAATGCAGTGTCTTTAAGAGACGTTTCAGAGATGGCCATGGTGCCAGATAGCGAATGCAATATACCCACTTTGATCGTGTCACCATCAGCAGCAGGGGTAGTCGTTGTTTCTGTAGTGGTTTCGGCTGTTGTCTCGGTTGAGGGTGTAGTCTCTGCAGGCTTTTGACAGCCAATTAAACTCAGGCTACCCGCCACGGCAATGGTCAATAATGACACGCGTGATTTGAGTTTGTTGTGAGGGTTTGATTCACTAAATTGAGGGCTAGTTAGAGTCGGTAACGAAAACATGGACATCTCCTAAATAAACACAAAAGATAAAATTGCTGTTACTTAACAGTGATTAATAGTTCAAGTTTCGTGCCAATCAAAAAGTCCAGCTATTTGGCAAATAACGGCTTAATAATTGAAATTTATGAAGATTTATCTTTAATATAGTGCATGGATTTTGGCAAGTTGCACCATAAAGGGGAATAAATAGCGAAATAATACAAACGATAGAAACAGAGCGTTTCTATTTATAAAGACATTTGTTGCTAAAAAGTTGCAAAAACGCTACGGTATTATTTTTAATGTATTGAGTTATACTGCTTCTGACTCTTTCCTGGCCTTAGTCGAATGGCGTGGTCATTTTTATCTTTGAGGAATTATCCATGCAACCACGTTTAGTAGAACCAACTATCTCGACAGATAGTACTATTTCATTACGACTGGCCAAAAAAATGGCTACATCTACCTTTATGCCGATTGTATTTCTGAGTGGTGCTACTTTTAGTATGTCTAGTGCACAAGCTGCTGTAAGCAGTGTAGAAAACGTCACTATCTATCAAGGTTTGGCCAGTGTCACACGTACTCTACCGATTGATGGGAGTGGTGAGCAGACGCTTATATTTTCGTGTTTGTCACCTTCTATGGATAAAGACAGTGTGAGTGTGCAGGCGCTAGGAAATGTCAATGTTGGCGAAGTCAGTATTGAAACATTGAGCGGTGAGCAAGCAGCGCAGTGTCAGTATCAAGGCGATGCACAAGTGCAGACGCAACAGGATAATTTGGCTAGCGTCAATGCTGAGTTAGAAGCGGCTTATCTAACCAAGTTATATTTGCAGAATCTAGCCAAAGTGACGCAACTCAGTATGGAAGGTACGCTGGCTAGCAATACCAATGATTTGCAAGCACAAGCAGTAAACGTAAATAAGCGGATACTAGACCTTGAGAAACGTCAAGCCAGTGCGCAAGACGCGCTTAATCAGTTGATGGCAGGTAGTACGACCACCACGCAAAACAGTGTGACCCAAGTGAGTGTGCGTACAGCCAGTCGAGTGCCAAGTACTGCCAAATTACACTATCAAGTGCGTGGCGCTAGTTGGGAGCCGACATATCAAGCCCGCCTAAATACTGATACCAAGCAACTTAATATCACTGCCTCTGCGATTATCGCCCAACAAACTGGTGAAAACTGGCTAAATATTCCATTGGTATTGAGCTCAGTCAACCCCAATCAAAACACCACTGGTCGGCTACCTAATGTGAAGCGTTTGTCTTTATACGAAGAGGAATCTATGATGATGGCTGATGCCGCTCCAATACCATCGCCAAAAGCAATGCGTAGAAGCTCTTCTGTGCAATATAAACCAACTGCTGAAGCTAGCTCTCCGCTACCGAGCTTTACCGTGAGTAGCCAAAATAAAAATGGTATTACCGAGTATCGATTACCACAGCGCGTTAGTATTCCAAGCGATGGCAGGCATGTGCGAACGGTCATTGATGAGCAGTCCGGTAGCAGTAAATTATGGATTCGCAGTACACCAAGTGTGGAAACGGCTGGCTATTGGTATGCCTCAGCACCATTCTTGACACCAGCTTGGGTCGATGGTTCTTTGCAATTATACCGCGATGATAACTATGTCGGACAGTCACGCTATAGCTATCAGATGCTAAAAGAGCAGGGCATTGGCTTTGGTATTGACCCCAATACGATCGTAAAACAGTTGACCAATGAGCAAAAATCAGGCGACAAAGGCGCATTCAGTCGTACACAAACATTGACCGAGACTGATGCCTATCAATTTACTAATAAACACAATCGTACGATGAGCCTACAAGTGTTAGGCAGTGAGCCGATCAGCCGTGATGAAAGTTTGAAGGTCGCTGTCACACACAATCCGCCAGTGAGTACGCGCGACTGGAATGGCAATCAAGGCATGATTGCGTGGGAGTTTGATTTACCCAGTCAGCAATCGAAAGTGATAAGCTCGACGTCTCAAGTCAGTTATCCTGCCGATGAGCAGTTAATTGGTCATTAATCAATCATGAACCTAAACCTTGTCATCAGGTTTTTTCGTGCTATCGGCTTATGAATAAAAAAGGAATTATATGTGTATCGTCGCCATCGCTTGGCAGTTATTTGATGAATTGCCATTGGTGTTGTTATCCAACCGTGATGAGTTTTTTGAGCGTCCTACTGAGCCGCTACACCAATGGTCCGATCAGTCTATTTATGCGGGGCGCGATAAACAAAGCGGCGGTACTTGGCTTGGTATTCACCAACAACCAGACCACGTAAAAGGCCTGGAGTATTATTCTCAAAACGGTCGCTGGGCTGCCGTATTGAACTTTCGTGATGGGGTACAGGCAAGCAATGATGAACGCTCACGTGGTGCGTTAGTTACTGATTTCTTGACCAGTGACTCAAGCCCGATGGATTTTGCTCGAAGCATCAATTTGCGAAATTATGCCGGCTTTAACCTTATCGTTGGTGATGCTGCCCAAGCGGTCATCGTTAATAATCGCGGCCATGCGCCCACACCTTTGTACTCAGGTTTACACGTACTGTCTAATGGGCAGCCAGAAGACAACTGGTTCAAGACTGAAAAATTACGTGGCAGAATACGGCAAGAAGTATTGCCACTCATTGCCGAAAATAGCGCACCTGAATATTGGCAAGAAGCGGCTTTTGATGTGTTATCGGATCATACGTCTGCACCAGCAGATCGGTTGCCAGACACAGGCATATCGATTGAGATTGAGCAAATGCTATCCTCTGTTTATATTGCGCCAGTAGCGTTTGGTCATACAGACAGTAACGCAACAACGTATGGAACTCGTACCCAAAGTATTTTAACCTTAACTAAAACTAGAAAGGCAAACGTCACTAGTGAGATTGTCAGCCGAGAGCTTACTGGTCACTCGCAGTAAAAATAAATACGAGCGATAAATTTTGAGCAAAAAAAGACCCACGATAATTGCTAACGCTGCTAGCAATTATCGTGGGTCTTTTTATTTTATGGCAAATAGAGCGATTGACTAAATCAGGCATCACACCAATAAGTGGTTTTCTTGTTCAGGCAAAATAAGCTCTTGTTTTAGGGGAAGCTCACGCACTAGCTCTTGCAAAGCGCGACGATAAACTCCCCGTTTAAAATGAATCACTTGTCCAAGTGGATACCAGTAACTAACCCATTGCCAATGGTCAAACTCTGGCTTTCCTTCATCGAAGCGGATGTGTTGCGTGTTTGCCTCATCTAAGCGCAGCAAAAACCATTTTTGTTTTTGCCCAATACACAAAGGGTGTTGTCCATGACGCACATAGCGTTTTGGCAGACGATAACGCAACCAGTCTTGCGTCACTGCCAATAAATCTACATGACGCGGATGTAGGCCGACCTCTTCCCAGAGCTCGCGATACATCGCATCCATTGGTGTCTCTCCGCGGTCTATACCGCCTTGCGGAAACTGCCAAGCGTTGTGACCAATACGTTTTGCCCACAGAACTTGCCCTTGTGTATTTGCCAAGATGATGCCGACATTGGCGCGAAAGCCGTCTGCATCTATCATGACTAAACCTTTTTAATGTGTTTAAAATAGCTTATTTCACTCCACAATCGTGACAGCAATCATAGTTATTATAAGGTGATTGGTATCGGTATTAGACCGAAATAAGATTAATTACCGTTATTAAACCAAGAAACCGACAGAATGTGTAACAGTATTTTGCTATAAAATGTTTCACGAGTTTAGTTGTTTAAAATCAATGGTTTATAATTAGACTTTTGTGGGTTTCTAGAGGTGGTTGAATAAGAGATAATTTGAAAGAAGTTGAGAAGCAGGATACATAACTATTAGTTAGATGAATAAAAATACTGACTTAGAATAAGTTATCAAAAGCTAAAGTGAAGCTATAATATTTAGCAGCCTAAATAGTCCGAATGAAGGATGCAATCTATATGGGGTAGACCATATTCTCATGATAAAAACCAAAGACAAAGCCGTTGTCAAATCCTGCTTTGGCTTATGCTACACTAGCAATGTGCTGTATCAAGCAATGTAGGCTACTTAGAATAAGAAGCAGATAACCTCCTAATTGAAGGCTGCCAATTACAATCTATTTATTAGAATAAGGAAAATGAGAAATGTCAGAGTCAAAAGCAAGCGTTACGTGGCAAGAGAACAAAGCATTTATGGGTGTCTCACCGTCAGGTCATAATGTTCAGATTGATGCCGATAAAGAAAAAGGCGCAAGCCCAATGGAGTTGATACTCTTAGGACTTGGTGGTTGTGCTAGCTACGATGTGGTAGAGATCTTAAAAAAATCTCGTCAAGAAGTGACAGACGTGCGTTGTGAGTTGACGGCACAGCGTGCTGAAACGGTACCAGCGGTATATACCGATATTCACATGCACTTCGTGGTAACAGGGCAAAATGTTAAAGAAAAACAAGTTGAAAAAGCCATCAGCTTATCAGCAGAAAAATACTGCTCAGCCAGTAGAATGTTGGTACAAGGTGGAGTGAATGTCACCCATGATTTTGAAGTGGTTGCAGGGTAGAAGCGAGTATACTAATGAATGCACTTTTGGAGTTGGTCTCTAATACCGCAGCGTCGGCTATTTGGGCGATGGTGGTAGCAAGCTTATTACCATGGCTGGTATCAATAGTTGCAAAAGCGTCTGGCGGCTTTAAAATCAGAAATAACGCACATCCTCGTGATTTTTTGCAACATAGTACCGGTATGGCAGCACGAGCCAATGCCGCGCAGCAAAACAGCTATGAGACTTTGCCTATATTTTTGGCAGCAGTACTAGTGGCGATGCTGTTTTTTGTTCCACAATCGATTATCAATGTATTGGCTTGGTTGTATGTATTGATTCGAATTGGTTTTTGCGTGGCTTATATTGCTAATTTGGCAACGTTTCGCTCGATACTTTGGGTGTTATCGATGGCTTGTTCTTTGATGCTATTTTATTTAGCGATTAGAGTGAGTCTTTAGTACTTTGAGAGAAGTTAACGCAGTAATGCTTTTCTCGTGGAATGACTATCATAGTGGCATGATTATAATATCGGCATAACTATAAAAGCAGCTATTATCGTACACTGGCTAGCAGTGCACTGATAATAGCTGCTTTACTTTTTTCTCGTTTTATACTGTCCCATAACACTTTTGCTTCGTCACAGCCTTTGGTGAGCATCGCTAACCACTGCTTATAACGACCTACCAATATCACTTCAGTTTTAGCCTGACCTTCCAAAAATTTTATCTGATGAGAGACCAGTGCTTGCCACGATAACGTTGCCGCGCTTAGCATGGACTCATCTGAAACGGCATCTATACGAGCAATCAAGTCTGGGCGGGTAACCGCACCGCGACCTAACATCAAATGCGGTGTACCTGCTTGAGTCATACACCTCTGTGCGTGTTCTACATTCCATATCTCACCGTTGGCAATCACTGGAATATCGAGCGTATTAAAGCTCTGAATCTTGTCCCAGTAGGCTGGCGGCTTATAGCCTTGGGTTTTGGTTCGTGCATGGATGGTTAGCCAGTCAGCGCCGCTATCGTTAATCGCGCTACGAATATCATCCATACGATTGGTATCGGTATAGCCTAGACGTATCTTAGCCGAGACTGGAATTTGCGCAGGTACGGCTTGACGCACCGCGCTGATAATCTGGTATAGGGTTTCAGGCTCATCTAATAATACGGAACCACCACGGTGACTGTTTACGGTCTTGGCAGGACAACCAAAGTTGATATCAATGGCAGGCGCGCCAAGCTCGCAGGCGTAAGCAGCGTTTTCTGCCATCAGTTGTGCTTCGCTACCCAAAAGTTGCAAATGAATCGGTGTGCCACAGGCGGTTTTGGAGTCATGATGCAATTCTGGCACGTATTTATAGAACACGTGTGCTGGCAAGACATGCTGAGTTACCCGAATAAACTCACTCACCGACCAATCATAAGGACGATCTAAATCTGCTGCAATTTGTGTGAGGATTTGCCGCATTAATGGATCGGTCAGACCTTCCATTGGCGCAAGGAGGCGGACGGGATTGGCAAATAACTGAGAGATCGTATTTTGATGGATTTGAAGCTGATCATTATGGTTCATTGCTTGTGGTTCACTGCTAAAAGGTCATGATAAATAAAGGTAGACTAGGAATTTAGAATGGCAAATACGAAAAATGATAAATTGATTAAGTATTACCAAAAATCACTTTTTTACCTGTCTGTAATCCCAATATCAAATCTTTAATATGATGAATATCTAAGTTGGTTTGGGCACGAGTGCAAGCGACATATAGTAAACGCAG
This sequence comes from Psychrobacter sp. AOP5-GZ1-6, assembly GCF_052376345.1. Taxonomy (NCBI): domain Bacteria; kingdom Pseudomonadati; phylum Pseudomonadota; class Gammaproteobacteria; order Moraxellales; family Moraxellaceae; genus Psychrobacter; species Psychrobacter sp. AOP5-GZ1-6. Next base: position 19,136 of record NZ_JBQSVP010000027.1, read on the forward strand.
CTCTTCTGGGCTTATCTTGACCGCATTGGTGGTGACATCATAGTAAAAGTCATCATCCAGTTGTACTCTTCCCCATTCAAGCCCTTTGGCCTTGTGAGCAGTTGAGATGACATAATCTGCATTTTCGATACTGGTCAGACTATTGACCGCTTGGCTCAGTACATTGGTGCCGTGGTCATCAACCAATTTGACGAGGGTTTTTAGATCACTGCCTTCGTTGGTTTCAGAGTATTCTTGTACATCGCCCCAATTATAAAAGTATGCCAGTTCAGGCACACCATAAGCAGATTTTCCATTCTTCAAATTTTCGGCAGCCTGACAGAACTTGAGCATACGATCGGTATCGGCTTGCAGCGCCACTCTATGACCGAGCTTGAGTCCTGTCAATAACTGAGCCATCGCAGCAGCATTGGTACGACAGAGAATGGCGTCTTTTTTGCTGTGTACCATGCCTTTGTCAGTAGAGGACTGTTTATTAGGGTTTCCTTTGAGCGGAACCTCTTCTTGTAATGCCTTTAGTAACGTATTGGCGACTTCGGCAATTGGCTCGCCAAAGCGAAAAGACTGCGTTAGTAATGTTTGGGGCAGTGGCAGCTTTTTCATAGCATTGACCGCACCACGCCACTCGTAAATTTGTTGATGGGCATCGCCTACGTAGATTACTTGTTTTGGCTGCTGAGTTAGAATTCCCATCATTAATGGATCAGCATCTTGTGCTTCATCAAATAAGATAAAATCAGCTGGAATGCTTGGCTTAGACAACGCCCATAGTTTGAGGTAAATATCATGTCCGATGCCAGCAGGATGACGAGCATCAATCGACTGTAGCCAGCGTTGTTCAACGGCAGGGTAGAGCAGCTCACGTAATTGTTCTGCATCAGAATCATCGAGCCAACTTGGAAACAATATATGTCTAGGGGCAGGGTAACTGGCATGCGTACTACAGAAATTGCTCACAGCATCGCTGACGAAGCGAGATAATCGTGCTGGTGTCAGCGTAATGTATTTATTGACCCCATCCATTTGCCGACGTACTTGTACCGGTTGTAAGCCTAAATCATCGCCAAGGCGTTTAGGGGAAAAGCGCGGCAAGGATAGTTTGGCCGTGATATCACGAGCGACATGACGATAGGCAAGCGAATGAAAAGTGCGGCACTCTACGTGCGGTGGAAATTTTGAGCGAGCATCATTGGCAATGGCTTTGTTAAAGGCTAAATATAAGCCGCGTCCACGCAATCGCTCACCAATTAGTTTGAGTGTTGTGGTCTTGCCGGCGCCCGCATAAGCGACTACTTTAAATGACTTGTGATCCATCGCCATATTGAGCGCGTTCAGTTGCTCATCAGTGGGATCGCTCATATAAGCTGGCATAGATGCGGACATAAAAAGCTACCTAAAAAATAAAACAGGGTCAAAAATGACGGAGGTAAAAAAAGCCACTGCATAGACAATGGCTAATAAGTGATAACCATCATATAGGGTCATCGGAAGTTAATGTAAGATTTAGAAGATCATATTAACAGATTATAAGATTGGCTTGTTTTGAATTAACTGGTCAGTTTAAGTTTTGCTTGAGGCCGTATTCGCAGATAAAGCTGCATTGGGCTCTTCTTTGATTAATACCTTGGCTAAAAACAAACCAAGCTCAAACAACAACCACATCGGAATCGCTAGCATCAGCATCGATACACCATCGGGCGGTGTGACAACGGCGGCAACGGCAAAACATCCCACAATAATATAACGACGTTTGTCTTCTAAACTCTGGATGGAGACGACACCAACCAATATCAATAGTAAGGTCACGACCGGAATTTCAAAAGTCAGTCCGAACACCATAAATAATTTGAGCGCAAAACTGAGATAACTGTCGATATCTGTCATTGGTAAGACATTCTGTGGGGCAAACATAATAAAGAATTTTAGAACCCCTTTGAGAACGATGAAGTACGCAAATGCTACGCCAGAATAAAATAAGAATATAGAGGAGAGTAGTACTGGAATCGCAATTTTCTTTTCTTTTTTATACAAACCTGGTGCTACAAATGACCAAATTTGATACAGGATATAAGGCATAGCAAAAAATGCAGCGACAAAGATAGTTAGACGTATCGGTGCCATAAAGTTAGACGTAATGTCTGTGGCAATCATGGTCGAATTGGCAGGTAATTGTGCGACTAATGGGTCTGATAATAAGTTATATAGCTCGCGTGAAAACCCGACTAACGCTAAAAATATAATCAATACCGCCACACATATTTTGATTAAGTGCCTGCGTAACTCAATCAGATGCTCGGTGATGGGCATGTCAGCCATAGTACTTAACGCATCTGTAGATTCGTGTTTATCCATTGAATCAGTAGTGGTTTCTTTATCTGAACCAGTGAGTTTTTCTTGGCGGCTTTTTGTGTGTTTAAACAACCCCATCAGTCAGCCTCCTGTATATTTGCAGAAGCTTTTTTTTGCAAAGGACTATCGAAGGAATCAATTAAATGACTGTTTAATAATTTATCTGCTTGATAGTTCGGTAAGTAAGGCGGCTCAGGTAGACGGCGGGCTTTGTCATAAGCACTAAGACGAAACCACATATTCTCCCATGGTCTAGTCGTGAGGACTTGGGTGATAATGTGTGGACTGTCATTAGATTCAGCGGGCACGTTATTTGTATTGCTGCTACTGTGATTGTCTACTGCCGAGGCTTGCTGCAAATCATTTGAATTGTCAGTATTGCTATAGGCGGCGTCGAACTCTTTTGGAGCAGGTGCTTGATGACTGCCTACGCTACTATTGATTTCGCTGTTTTTAGTGTTTTTATGACCATCGACGATATCATGGGTCGCTCTCAGCGTTTGGTTTTGTGAGGATGCAAACTCTTTCATATTGCCACGCATTTCTGCCATCTCACGTCGCATGTCCGCTTCAGTCTGGCGAATTTTGGCAAGCTCTTTTTGCATTTGCTGCCGTGTTTCAGCCAAGTCTAGCTCAGCCTCTATCTCAGACTGTAGGGTAGATACCGTACGGCGAATCTTGGCATACCACTGCCCAGCCGTCCGCGCTGCCTGAGGCAGTTTTTCTGGACCCAGAACAATCAAGGCAATAATGCCAAAGATGAGTAATTCAGAAAACCCAATATCAAACATAATGGTTGAGTGTCACTATCTAGGAACTACAGGTCGGCTAGGTACTATAGACATTATACGTTGTGCTTATCGTCTGTAGGGGCTGCATTGATATCGCTACTATTGGCGTTGTCAGTAGCTGAGCGATCTGTGGTACGCGTGTTGTCATCGTGATCAAGCACAGCGTGCTTTTTAGCATGCTCTGTATTTTCATCTTTGACCGCTTCTTTAAAGCCTTTGACCGCACCGCCCAAATCTTTGCCCGCATTTCTAAGTTTAGATGTGCCAAATACAACTACCACCACAACCAATAGTATCAGCCAATGCGTAATAGAAAAACTGCCCATAAAGGTATCCTTATGTCTTGGTTTTCAGTCTGTATATGAATACTTTGTGTTTATATTACCGTGATATATTAACCAAAAAGTATCGACATATAGCGCGACGTTAAAAGAGCTATATTATAACCTGCACTTGTGACAAAAGGGTGAAATGGCAAAATAATCAAACAGAGTAGCTGGTTATTTTACGATTTCACAAGTTGCTTTTACTAGACTGGTTTTGCAATATCACCAGTTATCGTGACGCTTTTTCATCGATGCCTGATAAGCCAAAGCGACGTCCTAGCTCGTTTAACACGGCATCTGACTCTATGTCGAACCACGCCAGTCCAACGAGTGTATGGAACCAGACATCCGCCACTTCATAGATGAGTTCGTGACGAGCATCATCGTATTGAGCTTTGTCTGCCTCTGCATCACAGCTCGCAAAGTCTTTGGCAGCGATAATGCTTTCTGTACTTTCTTCACCAACTTTTTCTAAAATTTTATTCAAACCTTTAGCATATAGGCTTGCCACATAGGAGCTATCAGCATCGGCTTGCTTGCGCTCAACCAATACCTGATCAAGCTGCTGCAAAATGGAGGCATTATCCGGTTGGCTATCACTACTAATCGTATCATCTTTGGTCATAATACTACTTACACTAGCATCATTATTTAGATGAGTAGCATTTACCTCTGTGTTATAGATATCCGAAGGATCTTTCAATACTTTATCAACGGTTTGCCACTCAGGTGTTTGCCCAGATAAATCTAAACGCTGATAAAAACAAGATTCACGGCCAGTATGGCAAGCGATACCACCGGCTTGTGTTACGCTAAGCACGATCACATCTGCATCACAGTCCAAGCGAATTTCATGTACGGTTTGAGTATGTCCTGAGGTTTCACCTTTATGCCACAACTTATTGCGTGAACGTGAAAAATAAACGGCTGTTTTGGTTTGTGCAGTTAGTTGCAGCGCCTCTGCATTCATCCAAGCCATCATCAAAATACGCCCAGACTTATGATCTTGGGCAATCGCAGGAATTAAACCATCAGTATTAAAAGTTACGGCAGTCAGCCAAGCAGGTAAAGTCATAATATATCTGTCGTCTTATGAGTATTGAGTAAGAAATGGTCAATGGTTTATAACCATTCACTTTTTAGGTCTTGAGTGAATAGCTATTTGAGCAAAGACAGCATGTTAAAAAAATAGGATATGTTCAATAGGTCTAATATCAAATCTTAAATAAGTGTGGGTACAGCGCTTCTTTTATACTGTTATTAAGTGTAGCGGTCTTATTGAGTTGGAAGTCGTAACCAATAAAGTGTAATCGTGCGGTAGCAACCGTATCACCAGTTTGCATCCGTGTGACCTTTATCACTATATAACCACCGTTATCATACAAGGGTTCAATGCCTATCTCAAACAAAAGCTCTTCACGAAATCGTGCAAGTCTATTAACACTCAACTGTAACTCATCAATAATCAAGCCTTGATAGTCAGAGTTGACCTCTTTAATCCCTCTTGAATACAAAAATCGCAATCGAGCCTCATTCAACAATGCTGTCAATGACTCCAGCGTGAGATGATGGCCTGTATCAATTTCAGTATGCCGCACACGCATCACTGTTTCAAAGACAAATAGATCGTTATCAAAGTGCAACTCTTTTTTTGACACGTTATCTCCTAGATTGATGGCAGTTAATAGCTTCTGCTTTTTATCGTATAAATTGGCAGTATCATGATAATGAGCTTATGATACAAGGATAATATTTGTGATAAGTAGTCTTGTATGACGAGCGCTTAGATTGTATCAACGCTTGGTCTCTACCAAAGCAAGGTTTAGGTTGTCATTCAATTCATTTGAAAGAAAACCTACCACTTTGTTCTCGTTGCTATAAAAAGAGCTATGAATTTGATTATACTCTTTATTTATAGTGATGGTTGACTACTACAAGTCTGAAACTTTACTTGGCAAAACAGTGCATTATCTGCTAAAATACGGCCTCCCACCTCAAGGCAAATAGCAGTTTAGTGGTTGTTTTTATACTACTACGCTATATTAACTATTTGACGACCAGGTTCTATTAAAGACAAAGAGGCAAGTCATCATGAAAGTTAAGATGAAAACCAGAAGCGGTGCCGCTAAACGCTTCAAAAAAACAGCAAACGGATTCAAGCGTAAGCAAGCATTCAAAAGCCATATCTTGACCAAGAAATCAGCTAAGCGTATTCGCCAGTTGCGCGGTCTGAAGATGGTGGACAAGTCTGACGAAGCAGCAGTTCGTCGTATGTGCCCATACATCTAATAGCCTATCGTCATGTGTTTTTAACAAAGAGTTATCTCTTTAATTAAAAATATTTGGCTTGCAATCTGACAACGATGTTTATCAATGAATAACATTGTTGATCGTTTAACAATGATTAAGAATTCTTGGAGTAATTTATGGCCCGTGTAAAACGTGGTGTACAGGCGAATCGTCGTCACAAAAAAATCCTAAAACGTGCAAAAGGCTACTACGGTGCCCGTTCACGTGTTTACCGTGTAGCGGTACAAGCAGTGACCAAAGCTGGTCAATATGCTTATCGTGACCGTCGCAACAAAAAACGTACTTTCCGTCGTCTTTGGATTGCACGTATCAATGCTGGTGCACGCTTAAACGGCTTAAGCTATAGCCGCTTTATCAATGGTATGAAAAAAGCAAACATCGCAATCGATCGTCGTGTACTTGCTGACATCGCTATGCATGATGCAGCGACTTTCACAGCATTGGTCGAAAAAGCAAAAGCGGAATTGGCCTAAATATTAACCGTCCTTTAGGTAGATTACTTAGTAAATACATTACTTGATAAGTAATCATCTAAATGGATAGGACTAATATTGATTAATAGTATGATATTAATAAAAGCTACCGCTGGTCGGTGGCTTTTTTTATATTAATTTATTTTAAGGTTGGCTTTATCAGAGATAAGCTGCCCCTTTAATTTTTTGATATAGCATTTCTTACCGTCTAAATATTCAAGCCATTCATACTGCTAGCCTTTGGTTTAAAATGATAGGGCAAATGGTTTGCAATATTTGGTCAAACCCCTACAATTACTAATCACTATTATTAATAGTCCGTTTAAATCAGGAATAATGCGTCTTATGACTACCCCTGCTGCTATCAACGATTTGTCGGCGCTACCGACCTTATCCTCAGAGCTTAACGAGTTGACAGAGTCTCAGCTAACAGAATATGCCAATGCCGCTGAAGCATTGGTTTTACAAGTCACTGATGCACGCGCTTTGCAAGATTTGCGTGTGCAATTAACAGGCAAAAAGAGCTCACTAACTGGCTGGTCAAAGCAGATGGGCAAGCTCAGTGCTGATGACAAAAAAACTTATGGTGGTTGGTTACATGCGGTACGTAGCCGTATTCAACAGACATTGACTGATCAGCAACAACAGCTAGAAGTAGCTGCACTAAATGCCAAACTCGAAGCAGAAAGTATTGATATTACATTGCCTGCTCGCGGTGGTCAAAAAGGTCACTTGCATCCGGTTACGATGATTACCCAGCGTATGCAGCAGTATTTTGTGCAAGCAGGGTTCAATGTGGCGACTGGTCCTGAAGTCGAGAGTGATTATTATAACTTTGAAGCACTCAATATTCCATCGCATCACCCTGCACGAGCGATGCATGACACATTCTATTTTGATGCGCATTACTTATTGCGTACACATACCAGCCCAGTGCAAATTCGTACGATGAAAAAGAATGAACCACCCATTCGTATTATTTGTCCTGGTCGCGTTTATCGTAATGACTCAGATCAAACTCATTCACCGATGTTCCATCAGTTAGAAGGACTTATGGTCACAGAGTCGAGCACATTTGCTGAGTTAAAAGGTTTGATTAGTGAGTTTTTGGAAGCGTTTTTTGCCAAAGAGCTGACTGTACGTTTCCGTCCATCATTTTTCCCATTCACAGAGCCTTCTGCTGAGGTGGATATCTTAGATGACAATGGCAAGTGGCTTGAAGTGATGGGCTGCGGTATGGTGCATCCACAAGTGCTGACCAACTGTGGTATCGATGCCGAAAAATATACGGGTTTTGCTTTTGGTATGGGTATTGAGCGCTTTGCGATGCTGTATTACGGTATCGATGATTTGCGTTTGTTCTTCCAAAATGACGTACGCTTTTTAAAGCAGTTTGGCTAGATTTTCGTTCTTGATATTAATACGTCTACCTTTATTCTAAAATTCTGATCCGAGATACTTATGAAAATTAGCGAACAGTGGCTACGTCAATGGGTGAATCCCACAAATACCAGCGAACAGTTGGCCGAACAATTAACAATGGCAGGACTTGAGATTGATGACCGTTATGCGGTAGCTCGTGCTTTTAGTGGCGTGGTCATCGGAGAGGTCGTCAGCGTCGAACAGCATCCAGACGCTGATAAACTGCGAGTCACGCAGGTAAATATCGGTGAAGCTGAGCCGCTACAAATCGTCTGCGGTGCCCCTAATGTCACCGTCGGTATGAAAGCTCCAGTTGCCACAGTCGGTGCAGTTTTGCCAAGTGATGATAAGAAAGGCTTTAAAATTAAAAAAAGCAAACTACGTGGTGTTGCCTCTAATGGCATGCTCTGCGGTGCTTCAGAAATTGATTTAACTGATAACATTGATGGTTTGCTTGAATTGCCAACTGATGCACCAATCGGTATGGATATCCGTGAGTATTTGGGTTTAGATAATCAAATACTGGATATTTCAATCACTCCGAACCGTGGAGACTGCTTTAGCGTACGTGGTATCGCTCGTGAAATATCAGTCATTAACGACCTACCAATACAAATGCCAACTATCGCTGACAACATCACCATTACTGAAAATAGCGCAACACCAAGCGTTACAGTGAATGCCGTTGAAGCATGTCCTCGCTACTTATTACAATCGATTAGCAATATCGATCGTAGCATTGAGACACCGAAATGGATGCAGGATGCGCTCGTTCAATCAGGGCTACGTTCACATAACTTTTTGGTTGATGTGACCAACTATGTATTGATGGAATTGGGTCAACCGCTACATGCATTTGATGCTGATACCATCGTTGGCGATATCGTTGTGCGTCTGGCAGAGCCTGCGGAGACCATTACTTTACTCAATGAACAAACGGTTACCTTAACAGGTGATGAGTTAGTCATTGCTGATGATAAAGGCGCACTGGCACTTGCTGGTATCATGGGTGGTCAGCGTAGTAGCGTTACGGATAGCACGACCAATATTGTGCTAGAAAGTGCTTTCTTTGGTCAGCTTGCTATCGCCGCTCGCGCACGCCGCTTTGGTTTACATACTGATGCGTCGCAACGTTTTGAGCGTGGGGTGGATTTTGAGTTACCAGCGCTAGCATTGGCACGTGCTTGTGACTTAATTATTAGCGTCACTGGCGGTCAAGCGGGTCCTATAGTAAAAGCTGAGAGTAGCGAGCATTTACCAGTGCGTGCGCCAATTACTTTACCAATCACTAAAGTTCGTGATGTCATCGGCATTGAGATTGAGCCAGCAGAGATGGTTCGTATTTTGACTCAGTTAGGGTTCGACGTAGAGCAGCAAGAGGATGTGCTAGTCTGTAAGCCGCCATCTTATCGCTTTGATATGAGTATTAAAGAGGACCTCATTGAAGAGATTGCCCGTATCTATGGCTATGACAATATCCCAAGCGTCCTGCCACATTTGCAAGTCAGTATGGATTATGATGACACGGCAGATTTGACCCATCAGATGAAGCTGTCACTGGTCGATAATGGCTATATGGAAGCGATCAGCTTTAGCTTTAGCGATGCAAAACTAGAAGCGTTAATTGATGATGAGGCTTTGGGAGAAGTGTTGGCATTGGCCAATCCTATTTCTAGTGACTTGGCAGTGATGCGTCGCACCTTACTATCTAGTTTATTGCCTTGTGTACAATACAACCTAAACCGTCAACAACCACGTGTGCGTTTCTTTGAAACGGGTTTGAGTTTCGTGGGTCGTAGTGTTAGTGACTTGCTACAAACGCCAAGTATTGCTTTGGTAGCAGTTGGTGATGTGTGGGATGAGCAGGCTTATCAAAACCGTGCGCTAGACTTTTATGACCTCAAGCATGATATTGAGCAATTATTACCTGCACAGATAGACAGCGCACGTGTTCGTTACGAGCGCAGTGAACTAAACTTCTTACATCCTGGGCAGAGCGCTAAATTATACATTGATGATACCTACGTTGGTTGGTTGGGACAACTGCATCCTAGTACAGCAAAGCAATTAGACCTACCTGCCACTTGGGTTGCTCAATTATCATTGGCACCCTTGCTAACCCTTGCTCGTGAGCAACATACGATCACCACACCAAGTAAGTTTCCACAAGTACGCCGTGATATTGCAGTCTTAGTAGATAGTGATATCAGTTTGCAAACATTAGAAACCACGATTCGGGCTGCTGCAGGTGAATTGCTCAGTGATCTTTGGTTGTTTGATGTATATCAAGGCGACAAAGTACCAGCAGGCCAACGCTCATTAGCTTTTGCACTGGTATGGCAAGACAGTACGCAAACATTATCTGATGATGCTGTGAAAACCACGACTGATAAGGTTGTACAAGCGCTAATAGAACAACACTCAGCACAGCTACGCGATAGCTAATTTTTTATATCGATATAAATGCTCTGTAGTCTTGTCATTCATGAGGCTATGGGGCATTGCTATTTGTAAAAAAATCATAAAAAAGTTAAGTGGTTATTAATAAAGGACTTTAACACGGTTTTTGTTAAAAAGATGTCCAAAACCCTTTATAATAGCTACCCTTAACCCTCATACCGCTAGACCATGATATTCGACATCACGACATAGCATAGGAGTCGTACTGTGAGCACTTTAACCAAATCTGACATGATTGAGCATTTGATGAGCCACCTTAACCTAACACGCCAAGAAGGTCGCTGTCTGGTAGAGAACTTTTTTGATGAGCTGTCAGAGAGTTTGATTGATGGCAAAGAGGTCAAGCTTTCAGGCTTTGGCAATTTCGAGCTTAAAGACAAAAATAGCCGTCCAGGTCGTAACCCCAAAACAGGGGAGCCAGTTGCGGTATCAGCCCGACGTGTAGTCACGTTCAAAACAGGACAAAAATTTCGTCAACAGGTTGATGAGCGCTTGTTTGATGCCTAATACAGGCTTTTGAGTTAATAATATGAATATGATGATCTAAGCATTTTGATGTTTAGGTCATTTTTTAATATTTTTTATATAAGCGTGTTTATTACTGCCTATACATGAGTGCTGATATTAGGGTCTGTTGAACATTCAAATATTAGGACTGCTTTGCCCGTTTGCAAGGCGAGAGCTGTGATCGAGTGGAGGGCAGGGCTATTTTTTGCCAATACATGGCGACATTGTCTAACCTAGAACGACTAGGCGTCAAAAATTTCCCTGCGTATTGTCTAAAAAATAGTCACTGCCAGTATCACATTTGAATGTTCAACAGACCCTAGTAGATATCATAAATAATAGGCACAAAAAAAGAGAGCTAAGGCTCTCTTTTTTACTACCGTAATTTTATCATATAAACGATAAAAATTACTGAGCAGCTGGTGCTTCTTCTTCAGTAACAACGTCGTCTGATGCATCAACAGCAGCCATGTCGCCTTCAGCAGCTTCGCCATCTACAGGAACTTCAGCAGCAACTTCGGCTGTAGCATCAGCGATGTCAGTTTCAGCAGCATCAACAGCAGCTTCAGCGTCAACAGCAACTTCTTCGCCTTCAGCAGCAGCTTCGCTTAGGTCGTCTTGTGCTTCTTGTACTTCACCTTGTGCATCATCTAGGTTGTCAGCAGCTTCTTCTGTGTTGCTACCACAAGCAGTTAGGCCCATAGTTGCAGTCATGATACCAGCTAGAGCAAGTAATTTAAGTTTCATAGTGTTTTCTCCGGAAAAATGAAATGACCAGTAGTAGTAACATAAGTTGAAATTTGAGATTTCTCATAATCCCACAAGTCTTAGTCACAGCTACTCAGCTTGCACGCATTCTATATTTTTTCTATCTAAATGGAAATAGTCCGTACAATTAAGTAACAATAAAAATATAAGTTTAATTTTACTTCGTATATTTATTATTATCTTTAATATAATAAAATATATTGGTGGAAATAAAATTAAAGATATTAGATTGTTTTTAAACAGTTTTTCTAAAATTTTGCGTACAGTTAACTTTGCAATAATTTACTGCATTTATCTCCATGAATATAGTAAATAAATGTAACGATTGTAGCAATATAAGTAAAATAGAGAGCTATTGGCTATCAAACGCACTTTATAAACCTTGAATTATCAAGGTAAGTAATGATGCTAACGGTTATATTGCATGAATAATTATTAGGGTGTATTGAGTATTAAATAGCGCCTATTAGTGAATGTTTGATAGACCCTAGAGCGTATCCTCACTTTGAAAGTGCAGATAATATCGAGATATTAGCAGGCTACTTGAAGCAGTTTGGCAAATAGTTAGACATTTTTAGTCCATTTAATATTTATTGTTTAGGTTGAGGATACACCATAATATAAACAGTATTATATATCGTATGTTTAAGGAATAAAGTTATGAAATGGCAAGGTCGACGTGGTAGCTCAAACGTACGTACTAGTAGTAGTGGCGGTAAGGTAGTGGGTGGCAGTATTGGCGGTATTATTATTGCTGGTATCCTATGGTTAGTATTCGGAGTAAATCCGATGACGGCTTTACAGACGGGTCAGGTAGTCGCAGGCAGTGGTAATAATAATACCTCTACCGAAGCTGCAACCAGTAATGATCGAGATACGCAGTTTGTAAAAGTAGTATTGGCTGATACAGAAGAAGTTTGGCATCAAATATTTAACGAAGCAGGTAGTACCTATAAAGAACCTTCCTTAATTCTTTTTACAGGTCAGGTCAACTCAGCGTGTGGTAGTGCTAGCTCTGCAACTGGTCCATTTTATTGTCCAGCGGATCAGACGGTTTATTTAGACACATCGTTTTTTGTAGAAATGAACCAAAATCTAGGCATCACTGGTGACCAGCAAGGATCTGGTGAGCAAGATAATGCTGGCAAAGCAGGTGACTTTGCACAAGCGTATGTTATTGCACATGAGGTTGGTCATCATGTGCAGACTTTACTAGGTATCAGTCAACAAGTTAGCGAAGCCAGTCGTCAAGTGACGCAGGTAGAAGCCAATAAGCTGTCAGTGCTACAGGAGTTGCAGGCAGACTGTTTCGCAGGTGTTTGGGCGCAGCGTAATCAAGAGCGTGTAGAGTTCTTGGAAGCGGGTGATATCGATGAAGCCATCAATGCAGCCAGTCAAATCGGTGATGATCGTTTAGCGAAGGCCAGTGGTGGAGCCGTTGTACCTGATAACTTTACTCATGGAACCAGTCAGCAACGAGTGTAATGGTTCACTCGTGGTTTAGAGAGTGGTAGCGTTCAGTCTTGTGATACTTTCAGTGGTGCCTTATAAAGGTATTTCGTGTCTCCTCAAAGAAAGAAGATTCCTCCAAATGCAAAAAACCTGCAATCGATTGCAGGCTTTTTTATGTCAGCTAAGATTCTATCAAGGTGGGATGCAGCCTTGATAAGATTAATTAGCGAGTTTGATCAAGAATATAAGCACCAGCACCACCAATTGCTGCACCACCAAGTGCGCCCTGAGCGATATCTTCGCTATTGCCGCTACTCTTAACGATAGCACCCGCAGCAGCACCAACAGCAGCACCTTTAGCAGTGTTGCTCAAGCCACTGCTATATCCGTTAGTTGCACAGCCGCCCATGATAAGAGCAGAGCTAGTAAGAGCAGTCATTGCAATAGTTTTAGCAAATTTCATAATATCACCTGTTAAGTTATCAAGTTAGTTAATCATAGTCAAAGCACGATATTTGCATTGTCCAAGTATCTTGGTACTAACATTCAGTATTAGGGTACTTGGGCAATAGTCTTGAAATGACCTATTTTGTTATCGTAAGACATATCGTGGTCTGTATTAATAAAGACTGCGTTAAATGTACCAAAAATTGATACTGCTGTCGATTTGTGTAGCAGAGTATGCTTATAGTAACCCGACTACCAATTTATGCGCGTAGTAAAAGCGCTATTCTTTGCAAATATCCTGTAAAGGATGTTTCTCCACTGTGTCCTTGATGAATATTTTTCTGGAAGTTATTACACTTGCATAGATAT
>NZ_JBQSVP010000028.1:0-32262 GCF_052376345.1 Psychrobacter sp. AOP5-GZ1-6
GTTACCACAGAACCTGAAGCGGTCGCGTCTGTCACATCACAAACGGACTTTCCCTCTAGTGACGCTAACCCTAGTCGTGATGAAAATCTCGAACAACTTGGCTATCAATCTACCGACATCTCTACCGAGCAACCCTTGCCACCAGTACCAGAAGAGCAAGACTGGACAGATGAGCGCCGTGAAGATGTTCAAGAGCAATTGCACGAATGGGCACACAAAATGGATGGCTGGTTTGGTGAACCTGATCCGAAAGAACCTGCCAAAGCCAGCTTGCGAGTTGTGCTAGACACACGTTGGGCCAACGACCCAAAGACAGGTAGCGACGTCACTGTCGAGCCTAGAATTCGTGGTCGCTTGCAGTTACCTGTGCTAGAAAAACGACTCAGCCTAATTATCGGTGATGAATATTTGGATGACGATACCTTTTTGAAGCAAGGCACGACTGGCGATACTTACCAAGTGAGTAATAGCAAAGACCGACTTATCGACTCTCGCAAAACTCGAGAAGACAACGCCTCTATCGCACTGCGTTGGTCACGTTTTACCGATGATATCGAAGACCAGTTAGGCGTAAAAACAGATGTGGACGTCGGGGTTCGCTCAATCGACGATCCTTATGTCAAAGTCAGTATCGACAAGGACTGGTACGAAAGTAAAAACCTAGGCATAAGTACCGACAGCTATTATCGCTATGGGCTTGATAGCGAACACTATGCCAAAGGCGCACTCGACCTACAATATGGCAAAAACAAAAATCGATTTATCAATAACCGTACTACCGTTCGCTATCGTAATGAAGATAATGAAGAGCGCAAAGATTGGAGTAACGACCTCAGACAAGTCCATTATTTAGGTCACGAAAAACAACTTTCTTATGGTGTCTCTGCCAGCGGTTACTTTGAAAGTGACAAATCAGGATTAAACAGTTATGGTCCGGCTATCAGCTACCGCCAACCCGTCTGGCGCAAGTGGCTTTATGTCCAGACCGAGCTAAATTATTATAATGATGAAATAGAAGATAAAGACCATTATCCTTCTGCCCTACTACGTATGGAAGCTTTGTTTTAAGAAACGCTGTCTTGAGAAGCATTGCTTTGATACGATAGACAACCGATTATATCTATGCAAATTTGCTATACTCTAGGGCATGTTCTCAATTCAATCGATAGTTATCTAAATGGGTTAAAAATAGCTAAATCTTGCCAAACGGCGTCAAATAGCTGACTAATATCTCGATATTATCTGCGCTATCTTCTTTGTTTGACGGCAATTTATCTCATTTTTATCACCATTTTTAAAATGAGGACACGCCCTAGTCAAAGAACTCTAAAATGGCTACAAGGCAGCCGACTGCAGATCGTACAAGTAGTACTTCTAAGTAGGCTAACACTGTAGCGGTTTAGTCGTTCGCTAACTATAAATATAATCTCGAGGAATCACCTATCTAATGTCTGACCTCGGTTTACTCATGATTAACAACCATTAAGTCACTTATTATGAACATATTGATTACAGGCGCATCGCGTGGTATTGGCTTGGCCACAGCCAAAAAACTGGCAGAAAAAGGCCATCACGTTGGCTTGTTTGCAACCAATACAGCGACTCTTGCAGAAGCGGTGAAAGACAAAGCGTTTAAAAAGCCGCTCAAAAAACAGCGCGTCATCACAGGTCAGTTAGATGTAACGCAACCTGATTCATGGGACGATGCCATCAGTCAAATGATTGATAATTTTGGCAGTATCGATGCTCTAGTTAATAATGCAGGCGTACTGGTCAGCGGTACATTAGCAACCACTAGCTTAGATGAGCAGTTGGCTTTAATCGATGTTAATTGTAAAGGCGTACTCATCGGCTGTCATAAACTGGCGCCTTATCTGGCCGATAGTAAAGACGGCAAGATTATTAATGTATCGTCTGCGTCTGCTATCTATGGTCAGCCTGAAGTTGCTAACTACTCTGCTAGTAAGTTTTTTGTACGTGGGCTTACTGAAGGTCTCAATATTGAGTATGGAAACTTAGGAATTAAGGTTATTGATGTGATGCCTTTATGGGTCAAATCAGACATGACAGCGGACATCGAAGTGACAAGTATTGATCGTTTAGGAATCAACCTAAATGTCGATGATGTGGCCAAAACATTGTGCAAACTAACCACCAGCCCTAATCGCAAACTAAAACGTACACATTACTCTGTGGGCATACCAGCGAAAATTTTTCAGGCAGTATCACAAGTCACACCAGACTCTGTCATACGTTGGGTCAATACCAAAGTTGGTGCAAAGTAGCGCGTCAGTCTAACAACACCACATCCCTTAAATCATAAAAAAATGGCTGCTGAATTTTCGGTGGCCATTTTTTTACTGCGATTTTCCTTACATTTTTTGAACATCCTGTGACACCTTGCTACTACCAGTAATTATGATAACTCGCCATACTAACTATGGTAAATACAATTATTTTTCAGAAAGATAATCACCAATAATAATAAGGATGCCATTATGAAAAATACCAAAAGCCCACTACCAGAAGAGATGGATCATATCGAAGGTGACAGCAATATTAACGATAACAGTCAAGAAATTGATTTAGACAACCCTATGTTGCATACCATTGATAATGACGACGTAATTGACAACAGTGCAGGGTTTGATAACTCACAAGTCGGTAGCGATGCTACACAAGGTCTCACACCTATACACCGCCAGAATATAGATGAATCACGTGTGGACGAAGTATTGGTCGACGACAATCTAGATGACAGTGACTATCCTAGTATCGTGGATATTGCCGATAGAGAGGCGGCAGAATACAGTAATCGTAATGATAAATAGAAATAACTTAAAAAATAACTTAAAGGTATTAAAAATAGCTTAGCATCAGAAAAAACGAAGCAGTAACCTAAATATAAAAAGCACGCCCAATGTGATTGAGCGTGCTTTTTTGTTGATGATGAAATAAATTAAATTTCACTAAAAATCATCTGTACCAAACATGACTTACTCTACTGATAATGGCTGATCAGTCCACACATCGCGGTAGCTGGTGTAGTAGGTAATCATGCCTATTGGAAACAGCACCAGTATGGCAAGCCCAAGAGTAAAAATAACCGCTAATATCGTAAGTATAGGAGCCACTATCCCAAAAACTAAAAACGGTAGGATGTTTTTCAAACACCCTTTAAAGCTCATCTTCATTGCCTCAACAGGATCGATGTCGTGAAGCACAATCAAAGTAGGTGCAAACCATATCGCCATAAATACGGGGAGTAATAGTGCAGCAGCGAATAATCCACCTACTAAAATACCCATCACTGCGGTATCACTTGGCTGCTGAGCCAAAGAAAAGACCATACCACCAAATATAAGTACCATAGGGATCATCACAACAATGATAGCTACTAAATACAATATGAATAGTATAATTAATGGTTTAAGGTGCGTATAAAAAGCTGAAAATAAATGATCGAATTTCAGCTCCCTATTTGCAGCTTGATCAGCACATCCTTTTATTATTCCTCCAATAAACACAAAAGATATAAAAGGAAAGATGAAATTTAAAACAGGAATACTACTACCGATAACAGCGATAATTAGGTAAGCGACACCAATCGCTAACCACAATAAGAATTGATCTTTGAATATCATAAAAGCTTGAGTGAGCCAACTTATACCACACCCTGCTGGGCACATTCGCGGCTCTGCTAATAACTGCGGTAATAAATTACCATATTCATCCATTGACGGTAAATTAGGCGGTTGACCATTAGGTTTTTGCAATGATATAGAATTCAGTGAATCGTCAAGGCTAGACATGTTTGTCCTTAAAAAATAAAGTCGCACGGATATGTTAAACAAATAGCGCAACACAGAATTTGTTTTGCATATTGTTACATACTAGCAACATAAAATCTCAACTTTATTTTAATAAAGACAGTTTATGAAATTATTAGCAAAAAAAATACCGAACATTATATCCGGTATTTTATATCTAGCTATTTTGAGCTGATTATTTACGCCCAACCATCTAACGTACCTGCCCAACCTTTCACCAATGGCGCACTGAGTGCTTCAAGCAAGTCAATATGCGCGTCATCAAGATTGAGTGCTGGAATATAATGATATTCTTGCCCGCCGGCATTGAGGAAATTGTCACGGTTTTCGATCGCGAGCTCTTCTAATGTTTCTAAACAATCAGCAGAAAATGCTGGACTGATGACTTGTACCGAGCGCACGCCAGATTTTCCCCAATCGTCCAATACCACATCCGTATACGGCTTGACCCACTCTTGCTTACCAAAACGCGACTGGAAACTAATAATCCATTCATCTTTTGTTAGACCGAGCGCTTGAGCCACTTGCGCGGCTGTACACTTACAACGCTTGGGATATGGATCACCTTTGTCAGCATAAGGCTGCGGAATACCATGAAAGCTAAACATTAGCTTTTCAGGTTTGCCATGCTCTGCCTGAAAACGACGAATCGAATCTGCCAATGCTTGAATATAAAGTGGATGCGCAAAGTAATCTTTGACGATGGTATAGTTCGGCAAATTACGCTGCTTTAGCGTCCACTTCGTTAGCGCATCATAGACCGCACCACCTGAGGACGCTGAGTACTGCGGAAATAACGGCAAGATAACAAAATGATCCACGCCCTCAGCACGCAAATTATCCATCACATCAGGCAACCCAGGATTACCATAACTCATTGCAGAATGCACAGACACTCGAAACGGTGCGGCAATATTTACTAACCGCGGCGCTAACATCTCAACTTGGCTGTTTAATATCTTACGAATCGGCGAATCGCCTTCCCAAATACTGGCATACGCTTTTGCCACACGTTTCGGACGACTGGGCAGTACGAATAAATTGAGAATAATCGCCCATAAAAACTTGGGAATCTCAATCACGCGTGGATCTGACAGAAACTGTTTTAGGTAACGACGCACGGCAGGCGCGGTTGGCTCATCTGGCGTACCTAGATTCACTAATAAGACGGCAATACGTGGTGGCAGTTCAGGTTTCATAGCAGCATTATTCTATTATGTTGATTAGAGAAGATATTGGGTGAATGAGAAAAAGTATTGGCTTAGATAAAGCAGTTATGGACAAAGCGATTATGTAGCAAACCATTATGAAGTCACCATTAAATAAACGCTTTGTCAGTGTAGCATTTTACCCCTTAATGACGCAGGGTAAAAGTGTGTCAATACAATTTGATACGCAATTGCTCTATACCCATTCAGCCTGCATAAATTACCCGTTACACCTCTATCTATAGCCGACTTAAGACAAAGTAGATATGACAATTTAGATATAAGAAAGGCAGATAAAGCACAACAAATATTGGATAAAATAAACCTGACTCTATCTTTGATTTATATAGAATAGGAGATATGATAAAAAACCTAGCTCGAAAGACACTGTATGGAGGTTGTACTCATTCGCGCATCACCATACAATAGACAAGCATGGCCATAAGGCATGTTGCCATATTATTTTTACTTTATCGATGACAGTTGTCTTGCGAGGTAGCTTTGAACGCACGCCCTAATAATACCAGTGACCAATCCCCCACAGATAAATCAGATGCTGCCATTTCAGCAGACTCGGTAGGTATCGTCACACCGCAGATTTTTCATTTCGATGAACCGTTGACCTTGGAGTGCAACCGTACTCTACCCTCTTTTGACCTGATTATTGAAACTTACGGCACGCTCAATGATGACAAATCCAATGCTATTTTGATTTGTCATGCGCTGTCTGGCAGCCATCATGCTGCAGGTTTTCATAGTGCCGATGATAAAAAGGCAGGCTGGTGGGACAACATGATTGGTCCCAATAAAGCAATTGATACCAATCAATTTTATGTGGTCTGCGTCAACAACATTGGCAGCTGTTTTGGCTCAACTGGCCCCACCTCTATCAATCCAGATAGTGTCAGCTTAGATGATAGTGTCGAACCACCCGTTTATGGTCCTGACTTTCCACTGGTGACGATTAAAGACTGGGTAAAAACCCAAGCCATGCTGTCAGACCGTTTGGGAATTGAAGTCTGGCACGCCATTGTTGGCGGATCAATGGGCGGTATGCAAGCACTGCAATGGTCAGTCGACTATCCAAATAGGCTCAAACGCTGTGTCATCATTGCCAGTACGCCCAAACTATCGGCGCAAAACATTGCTTTTAACGAAGTGGCGCGTCAGTCTATATTGTCTGACCCTGACTTCAAAGATGGTCGCTACTTACAAGCAGGCACCTACCCTCGTCGTGGACTGATATTGGCACGCATGGTCGGTCACATTACCTATTTGACTGATGATGCGATGAAAGCCAAATTTGGCCGTGATTTAAAATCTGGTAAATTCATGTACGGCTATGATGTCGAGTTTCAAGTCGAGAGCTACTTGCGCTATCAGGGTGAGCGCTTTAGTGAAAACTTTGATGCCAACACCTATTTGCTGATGACCAAAGCCCTCGACTACTTTGACCCGACACGCGATTATGCCAGTGACACAGATGAGCCGTCTCCTTTGCCCCAGTCAATACATAGCACTACATCTACTATAAAAGCAGCAGATATCGATGACTCTGATAGTACAAAGCGCTCAGACGCTGAAGATAATGGTACAAATTCAGAAAATGATATCAAACAAGCTCGCCACCAAGAACTCATGGCATTAAAAGCCGCTTTGGCGCATACCCAATGTCAATACTTAGTAGTATCATTCACAACCGACTGGCGCTTTTCACCAGAGCGTTCACAAGAGATAGTAGACGCATTGATGGCTACAGGCAAACCTGTCAACTATATCAATGTTGATGCACCGCATGGCCATGATTCTTTCTTATTTGATATTCCACGCTACATGGGTGCCGTCAAAGGGTTTTTAACAGCACCATTTATTTCTGGCAAAAACATTGCCACAGGAGACCGCTCATGAGAATGGATCATCAGTTGGCTGAGCGTTGGATTGCCCCGCAGTCTCATGTACTAGACTTGGGCTGCGGCAATGGAGAGCTACTCGCACACTTGCAACAGAGTCGCGGCGTGACTGGTTACGGGCTGGAGATTGATGAAGAAAAAATCAATGATGGCATCGCTAAAGGCTTGTCTATTATTGAGCAAGACCTTAACGATGGCCTAGCACGCTTCGCTGACAATAGCTTTGATACCGTAGTCATGGCGCGTGCACTACAAGCCGTGAAGTCACCGGATGTGTTGCTGCTCGACATGTTGCGAGTTGCGCGCGAAGCCGTAATTACCTTCCCCAACTTTGCTCATTGGCAAAACCGGCTGCATCTCGGCTTAAAAGGAATGATGCCCGTGTCCGAAGCATTGCCTTACGAGTGGTTTGACACACCTAACATCCATTTATGTACGTTCAAAGACTTTGAGAAGCTGTGCGCCAAACATGACATTCAAATTGTCAACCGTTTTGCAGTGAGCGACTCTGATAAAGGTCACAGCCCATTGATGACCACGTTAATCAAACAAGCGCCCAATCTGCTGGCTGACGTTGCTATTTATAGAGTTACCAAACGTACATCGAGTTAGCAGGTGATAAATACGTTTTTTTGATGATTCGACTAGCAATGTACGCATATTATTAACTGTATGATTTTGTTACAAACTATATAGAGGTGATTACCGTTAACTTAGGTAATTAATATTTGAGTTTCGTAAACTTGGGTGGTAAGCTAGCAAAATAGTGTTGGTGACCCCTCAATTTTGACCACCCGTCGCTTTGATTAAGGTGAGCTGATACACAACTATCTATTATATTGCTAACGATTAGGTAAGTTTATACTGCAAATACTGCCTAATAGTTATCACCGTCTAAATCCTTTTAGCGGTGCCACTTTATTTGCTTATTAACTGCCTACTCTTGGAGCTGCTATGAAATTATTAAAAGCTGCGTTGTTTACTGCATTGTTTTCGTGTGCAGGTCTTGCCAACGCTGAGTTAATATCAAACGTACCACTTGATACTTCACGGTTTGAGCTGATGCCTATCAGTGAATTATCTAACCGTGCGGCTCAAGGTAACGATCATGCCCAATTCTATCTAGCCAAACGCTTACAAAAAGGCGAAGGCGTTGCGCAAAACACTCAACAAGCCATCCAATGGTACACCAAAGCGGCCGAGCAAGGCGTTGCTCCTGCTCAGTTGAACTTGGCTATCATGTACTTACGTGGTGAAGGTGTTAAACCAAATCTACAACAAGCCCGTGTTTGGTTAGAAAAAGCCGCCATGCGTGGTGATAACCGTGCCAGCTATACGCTTGCTTTGTTAGATGAAAAGCAAGAAAACTTAGTTGATGCCTATAAATGGTACGACTTGGCTGCACGTGATGGCATGCTAGACGAAAAAGTTCGTACCAAAGCCCGTGGCAAAATCGGTCAATTGGCCTTGAACTTATCAAGCTCAGACATTGCTAGTGCTCGTAGCCAAGCGGATAGCTGGTTTCAAAGTAAGTAATATTCGACTTTACGCAGTAAATATAAAAAAGCTCAGTATTTTACTGGGCTTTTTTTGTTTCTTATCTTATTCATAAATGGTTGAATGCTCTCCACAATATCAAGCTAAGCATGGCAAACTATTCAAAACTCTAGCTAAATTTGCTACACTACGCGCGCATTATCTAATTCCACAATTAGACTAGTGTTATAACCCATTTTGAACTGACAAAGTCTATTTCAAATGAATGCGATATAAGGAAGCCGAGCGCAGATTGTATCCAGAGTACATCAAACGAGTATGGCAAAATAGCGTGTTTATTTGAACTAAACTGTTAACCCAACGCACTAGGTTTACGACCTAGCCAGCAGGAGAAAAACATGAGCACCACTCAAGACAGTAGCACCCAAGACCACATTGCAACTGATAACAAAGCAGCGCCGGCCTACGACAGTGTCACTAACAATATCGTCGTGGCAGCACTCTACAAGTTCACACGCTTTACTGACTTTGAGCAGTATCGTGAGCCTATCTTAAATACCATGCTCGATAACGACGTAAAAGGTACCTTGTTACTTGCAAGCGAAGGCATTAACGGCACGATTTCTGGTACACGCCAAGGTATCGATACCGTCCTTGATTACCTACGCAGTATCGAAGCGATTGGTACATTTACCTTTAAAGAGTCTTATACCGATGCTCAGCCTTTTTATCGTACTAAGGTCAAACTCAAAAAAGAAATCGTCACCATGGGCGTCGAAAACATCGATCCTTTGCAATCGGTCGGCCGCTATGTCAAACCAAGTGAATGGAATGCGCTAATCTCTGACCCTGATGTGGTTTTGATTGATACCCGTAACGATTATGAAGTACAGATTGGCACCTTTAAAAATGCTGTCAATCCAAACACTGAAACCTTCCGCGAGTTTCCAGAATACGTGGCAAAAGAGATGGATCCAGCTAAGCATAAAAAAGTTGCTATGTTCTGCACAGGTGGTATCCGCTGCGAAAAATCTACTGCTTATATGCGCGAACAAGGGTTTGAAGAGGTTTATCACTTGGAGGGCGGAATCCTAAAATATCTAGAAGAAGTGCCAGCCAGCGACTCTATGTGGGAAGGTGATTGTTTTGTCTTTGACAATCGCGTGTCAGTCAATCACAACTTAGAAAAAGGCAACTACGAGCAATGCTTTGCTTGCCGTATGCCAATTACCGTCGATGACATGCAAAGCGCTGCCTATATTAAAGGCGAGTCTTGCCCGCACTGTATCGATAAAGCGACTGACGAACAAAAAGCACGCTTCCGTGAGCGCGAGCATCAAATGCAACTGGCCAAACAACGTGGCGAGGCTCATATTGGTAGCGATGTCATGGATGTCATCGAAAAACGCAAAGTAGCCAAAGCTGAAGCACGCCGCAAGGCTGAAGCAGCTAACAAAGCAAAAGCAGGATAAATCGAGTTATTAGGGCATGTCCTCAATTCAATCGATAGTTATCTAAATGGGTTAAAAATAGCTAAATCTTGCCAAACGGCGTCAAATAGCTGACTAATATCTCGATATTATCTGCGCTATTTTCCTTGTTTGACGGCAATTTATCTCATTTTTATCACCATTTTTAAAATGAGGACACGCCCTAGAGTGTGCCAAATATTCAACATACACTCATTCAGCTTTGAACATAACTAAAAAAAGAGAGGCTCTAATCAATAGAGCCTCTCTTTTTTGGTATTTACTTAAAGCTAAGTAATGCTAAGTTTAGAACAAGATACGTACGCGAATGGTTTCTTCTACGTCTTTTAATTGATCTAGTGCAGCACTTGAATCGTTATAATCTACATCCATCACTAGATAACCAACATCACCTTCAGTCATTAAGCTTTGCGCTAAAATGTTGATATGCGCTTCAGCAAACAAGCGGTTAATCTGTGAAAGTACGCCTGGCACGTTTTTATGGATATGTAGCAGACGATGCGAATGCTCTTTGAATGGAATAGAAACTTCTGGGAAGTTGACGGCAGTCGCTGTATCACCTTGATCAGAGTATCTAACAAACTTGTCTGCTACTTCTAGCCCAATGTTAGCCTGCGCTTCTTGGGTTGAGCCACCGATATGTGGTGTCAAAATCACGTTATCAAACTTACGCAATGGTGATTCAAACTCTTGATCAGCAGATTTTGGCTCTTTTGGGAACACATCAATGGCTGCACCCAATAATTTGCCTGACTCTAGTACAGCAGCAAGATCATCAATATCTACACAAGTACCGCGTGCGGCATTGATAAAGTAGCTGCCTTCTTTCATTTGAGCAAACTGCTCAGCTTTCATCATATAGCGGGTGCTTGGTACATCAGGCACATGCAATGTCACGATATCAGCAGTTGATAATAACTCTTCTAAGCTACCCACCTGCACGGCATTACCTAGTGGCAATTTAGTCACGGCATCATGATAAATAACTTTCATACCGAAGCTTTCTGCCAATACAGATAGCTGTGAGCCAATAGAGCCATAACCGACGATACCGATGGTTTTGCCACGCACTTCATGTGAGTTAGTTGCAGACTTACCCCAGCCACCGCGATGTACAGTAGCGTTCTTTTCAGGAATACCGCGATATAGCATAATGGCTTCAGCCAATACCAGCTCAGCCACCGAACGTGTGTTCGAGAATGGCGCGTTAAACACTGGAATACCCAAATCACGTGCTGCATCTAAATCTACTTGATTGGTACCGATACAAAAACAGCCAATACCGATCAGCTTATGCGCGTGCTCAAGCACTTCGCGGGTCAGTTGCGTACGCGAACGAATACCGATGAAGTGAGCATCTTTGATTTTTTCAATCAGCTCGTCTTGATCTAAAGCGTGACTGATATTTTCGATGTTGTTATAGCCCGCACCTTCCAATACTTTTAACGCATTGGCATGTAGGCCTTCAAGCAATAAAAACCGGATTTTGTCTTTTTGTAGTGATAACGCCATGTGGGAACTGTCCTATAATTGTCTTATAAAATTATCTGAAGGATAACCTCTGAGGGAGGAAACGAAAACAGTATAGATATCTTACACAAAATTCGATGCTGATGTTAGCAGATTAGATGAATTATTGATTATCTAGACTGAATTTTTTTATGCTATAGTAATTCATATCCTATAATGTTTATTAAATTGTTTGTTTACTATTTACGCACATGTTCGCCCGTGCCATCATATCACCCTACCAATACCACCGTAACCAACTTCTATTTATATAACACTAATCACATCAGCATACCTATACAGGTACGTTGGTATCCATTTAGCGATATAATAGTACTATTTATACATAGCGCTTACGTTTATACCGAGATTTGACCATGACTTCTTTATCTAGCCAAAGCACATCTGAAACACATACCGCAGCTGTTCAAACTATTTTAAGCACGCTCACTGATAGCCATCAGTTTGATGCCAGCCAAATCAAAACCGATGCTGAAAGTTTAGAGCATTGGGGCAAAGACTGGACCAAGCACTTTGCGCCTGCCGCTGCTGCGATTGTCTTTCCAAAAACCACTGAGCAAGTACAATCTATCGTGTTACTTGCCAATGAACACAATGTGGTATTGACACCAAGTGGTGGTCGTACTGGTCTGTCTGCTGGCGCGGTCGCTGCCAATGGCGAAATTGTGGTCAGCATGGATAAGATGAACCGTATCGGGCAGTTCTATCCTGCCGATCGCATGGTCGAAATCGAAGCAGGTGTCGTCACTCAGCAATTGCAAGAATTTGCAGAGTCTAAAGATCTGTACTACCCTGTCGACTTTGCCTCAGCAGGCTCTAGCCAAATCGGTGGCAACATCGGCACCAACGCTGGTGGTATTAAAGTGATTCGCTATGGCATGACCCGTCAATGGATTATGGGACTGACCGTTGTTACAGGTAAGGGTGATATTTTGCATCTTAACCGCGGTATGGTAAAAAACGCCACGGGTTATGATTTACGCCAACTGTTTATCGGTAGTGAAGGCACACTTGGTCTCGTTACTCATGCACAAATCAAGCTTGAGCGTCAGCCACAAGACTTAAACGTCATGGTGCTAGGCATGGACAGCTTTAACGATGTGATGAATGTACTCTCCGCCTTTCAAGCGAAGATTGACTTAACTGCTTTTGAATTTTTCGATGATGTCGCGATTGATAAACTAATGGCACATGGTCAAGTACAAGAGCCATTTGAGTCACGTACCAAGTTTTATACGCTACTAGAGTTTGAAGCGCCATACGAGCCTATCATGGATAAAGCCATGGCGATATTTGAGCATTGTATGGAACAAGGCTGGGTCGTCGATGGTGTCATGAGCCAAAGCTTAGCGCAAGCTGAAGAGCTGTGGAAGCTTCGCGAATATATCTCTGAGACCATCTCAGTGTTTACCCCTTATAAAAACGACGTATCCGTACTCATCAGTTATGTGCCTGAATTTATCGCTGAGATTGATGACATTGTCAGTAGTAACTATCCTGACTTTGAAGTCTGCTGGTTCGGTCATATCGGTGATGGCAATCTACATCTTAATATTCTAAAGCCTGAAAACATGAGTAAGGATGATTTCTTTGCAGAATGTCAGGTCGTTAATAAACACGTGTTTGAAACGGTACAAAAATATGGCGGTTCGGTTTCGGCTGAGCATGGCGTGGGTATGACTAAAAAGCCGTACTTAAACTATAGCCGGAGCGAGACTGAGATTGAATATTTACAAGAGGTAAAAAAAGTCTTTGATCCTAATAATATTATGAATCGTGGTAAGATTTTTGACATGTAATACGTAATGGGCTGATTACTCACGATATTGAGAGTATCTTAAACGTTTAACCTACCCTTAATAAAAAAGACGCTAATCCATGGAGGTTAGCGTCTTTTTTATGGCTTTTGAAACCTACAATTTATAGATATTTTTATAGATATAGTAGTATCCATGCAACGATCAGTAATATGCTCAAAAAACCTTGAATGACTAAAAATGCTTGGTGCGGCGCTGCGATATGGCGAAACATGTTACCCAGTGCATTATACGTAATCCCTGCGGCTTTCACATGTGGCGGGCTGTCAAAGGTTTTGATGATATGCAAAAACTGTTCGGTACGATCTGTTGACCAACCATGCGGTGCAAATGGCAAATAAGGAGATAATTGCGTGGCTTGTTTTTTGGTCGCTGGTGACCATAACCAACGTTCTAAAAACAGCAAACGCATACGCCAATCGGTAAAGCTACGATGCTCTATGGTATGCAAAAGCAATACTTCAACATTTTTATGGCGACTATCTGCAAAAATACGTTGCTTTAGGGCATATACGTGAGCCTTTTCACCTTCAATACATTGCAAAAAGTGACCACTGCCATAACAGAGTGTGCCTGTAATACCATGCTGTTGATTATATTTACGTGCATGGCTTTCCACTTCATCAAATATAGAAGCACTTAAGCGAGAAACAAGCGTCAGACTACTAACATAGACCAATTGAACCAACGCTGAGTCTTCAATCTCATCCCACGTGCTGACTCTAGTGTTGTGACTTAGGGGCATAATAAAAAATCCTAAAAAACCGTTTAAATACGGCTAAATGAAATAAGCAAAATAAAACGATGCCCGAATACATAAGAGATACTGACTCACAAAAACATAGCAAATAATTACTACGTTAGGCTGTCATTGCTTGTGGAGCTTGCTATGATAATTGGCGTCTCTCGGAGCGTGCTCTCAATTCAATCGATAGTCATTTAAATGGGTTAAAAGTGGCTAAATCCTGCCAAACTGCGTCAAGTAGCTTGCCAATATCTCGATATTATCTGCACTATTTTCCTTGTTCGACTGCAATTTATCTCATTTTTATTACCATTTTTAAAATGAGGACACAACCTAGACTACTAAAAAATGATATTTAAGCGTAATATTGGCTCAATATGAACGTTATTCCTAGACATTACCCAAAAGCTGCTGTAAATATCCATTTCCAGCGAAACTTGATAGCTTTTTTATTCACTTTTTCAGCGAAATTAAATCTAAAAGTCACTTTAGCACTACCTAAACCAACAGGCTAAATCAAATAAAATAATTTCATAACTTATTGTAAATACAATGATAAATTATTGTAACGCTAATGTTTTGTGATTGAAATGTTTTTATCACTTTTTTATATAAAAACTTATTAGCATGACCACTGGTCTACCCCATACTTTCTAGGGCTTATCCTCATTTTAGAGAGGATAATAAAAATAAAGAACCACCCCAATATCCATAACCAATGAAGATCTAAAATAGGAACATTATGAGCAAAATTGAAAAAATAGATGACTTTCATTTAACCATTGCAGAAATCAAGAAAAAAGACTATCCACAACTCAAAGAACTGATGGATCGTGTCTATGTTAACTTAGGTGGTGCATGGTCAAAGACCACTATTCACACGTTAATTGATGCCTTTCCTGAAGGTCAGATTGCCTTATTTGACCATGATCAACTGATCGGTATCGTCCTTTCTATGCGCGTAGATTATGCCAAATTTTCTAACCCGCATACTTACGATGATTTGATTGGTCATAAAGAAATCATTAGAGACAACCCCGAAGGCGATGCGATCTATGGTCTAGATGCTTTGATTGACCCAGAATATCGTGGCTATCGCTTGGGACGCCGATTATATGATGCACGCAAAGAGCTGTGTCGTCAGTTGAACTTCCGTGCTATTTTGGCTGGTGGCCGTATTCCTAACTATCATAATCATCAAGATCTCACACCTGGTGACTATATTGATGCCGTGGCGGCACGTGAAATTCATGACTCTGCTCTGTCTTTTCAGTTATCCAATGGCTTTATCGTCAAACGTATTTTGACTGCTTATCTACCAGATGACGCACAATCTAAAGGTTTTGCTACCCTGCTTGAGTGGGCTAATATTTATTATGAGCCAAAAGACTATAAGCCAAATACACGTAAGTCTGAAGTGCGGATTGGCGGTATTCAATGGCAAATGCGAGAAGTTGAATCACCTGAGGAGCTGCTACAACAGGTTGAATTCTTTGTTGATATCATGGCTGATTACAACTCTGACTTTGCTTGCTTGCCAGAATTTTTTAATGCACCATTAATGGGTTTATGTGAATCGACAGACCAAAACGTCGCCATTCGCTTTTTGGCTGGTTACACTGAATGGTTCAAAAATGAGATATCGCATTTAGCAGTCAGCTATAACGTCAACGTCATCACAGGCTCTATGCCACTGTTGGATGAAGAAGACACTTTATATAATGTCAGCTATCTATGCCGCCGTGACGGTACGGTTGAAGAACAACGCAAAATCCACATTACCCCACATGAACGTAGCGCTTGGGTCATTGAAGGTGGTGACGAAGTCAAAGTGTTTGACACAGACGCTGGACGCATCGGCATCTTGATTTGTTATGATGTCGAGTTTCCTGAACTTGCTCGTCTGATGGCATTAGATGATATGGACATTCTATTCGTGCCTTTCTGGACAGATACCCAAAATGGTTATCTACGTGTGCGTCACTGCGCGCAAGCACGTGCTATTGAAAACGAGTGCTATGTGATGATTTGTGGCTCAGTCGGGAACTTACCACAAGTTGAAAGCCTAGACATTCAATACGCCCAGTCATCTATTTTTTCACCATCAGACTTTGCGTTTCCACATGATGCAATCATGGCTGAAACCACAGCCAATACCGAAATGGTATTCTTCTCCGATTTGAATCTAGATAAACTTATTCACGTACGCAACGAAGGCTCAGTACACAATTTGATTGACCGCCGTGACGATTTATTCAGCTTAAAGTGGAAAAAGAAAGCCAAGATTCCAGCAAGCAAGCTGACCGATGAGGAACGCCGTGAAAACTCAGGTAGTGTGCTCATCGGCGATCCCTTGCAAGACCGTGCACAGAAGCCTTAATCAATTGGGTGAAAGAAGCCACCTATTAACAACCATGTAATCGGATTTTGAATAATACGGCTGACCTCTCAGCCGTTTATTTTTACCTACCCCAAATACCTAAGACAAAAAAGCCGCCATTATGACGACTGATATAGAAAAAAAAGAGATTACCAAAAAGACACTGAAGCAAAAAATACTGTCCATCGTTAAAACCGTACTGACATACGGTCTGATGTTTGCTGTTATTTATACCGCGGTCAACTGGTGGCGACAGCCTATCATGCCAGCTAATCCGCAGTTGCAATTGATGGACTATCAAGGACAAACAGTTGATTTAGCCGCGCTGAGTCACGAGCAACCGACACTGGTATATTTTTGGGGTACTTGGTGTTCAGTCTGCAGCATCACCTCTCCAACTATTAATAAATTGGCCGCCGCAAATGACTATCCTGTGGTGACTATCGCTGTCCAATCAGGATCAAACCAAGAATTGCAGAATTACTTGATTGAAAAAGACTTTATTTTTACAACGATAAACGATCAAGAAGGTCTTATCTTCGATGACTGGCAAGGACAAGTGACACCTTCTTATGTCGTTCTAAAAGATGGCGAGATGACGCAAGGATTAACCGGTATTCAGCCACTTTGGTCATTGAAGTTACGACTGTGGCTATCTTCGGTTTTTTAACAGACAGTAGTTTTTGAATAGGCAGTGCTGATATAAGTTTTTCTAGCCTCTCTTCAGCTTATACCATTCACAAAAAGTAGAGTAGCAAGGAAAACGAGTGCAAGTACTACGCACGGTAGACTAAACAAGTTTGACACCGCTAATCGTATTTTTTGGGATTGGTATTATTTTGCCTTTTCTAATCAGTAAAAGCCTGTCTATCTCTTGGATAAACAGGCTTTCATGAACACTTTATTATGCTAAACCTATGTTTCTTACGACATAAAACGTTGCGCAGAAGGCATTTTGAGCATTAGTATCCAATAGATAGCCCCCGCTGGAATCAAACTCGCATACCAAGAGACACTAGAGAACGTTAAGGCGACGACAATACCTACAGCCATGGCGATCACTGCAGCCATATTGACTCCTTTGTAAGGGCCGTTTTCATCATAGAGCTTATCAAGATCCAGTTTTTGCTTACGCAGGAAGTAATAATCCACCACCAAAATAGCAAATAGAG
This sequence comes from Psychrobacter sp. AOP5-GZ1-6, assembly GCF_052376345.1. Taxonomy (NCBI): domain Bacteria; kingdom Pseudomonadati; phylum Pseudomonadota; class Gammaproteobacteria; order Moraxellales; family Moraxellaceae; genus Psychrobacter; species Psychrobacter sp. AOP5-GZ1-6. The sequence goes on from NZ_JBQSVP010000028.1 coordinate 17,580, forward strand.
GGCCTAAGAATGCTGAGTAAGTCTGAATAAATAAGTTTAAGCCTGCTGCCGATTCATCTTTTACTAGCTCCCAAGGGAACGTACCAAAAGCCAGTAACCCTACAAGCACAGCAGCCGTTTTGTACTTAATCTTAAAGATATCCATCAGTGCATAAGCGGGTGGTACCACATTATTTAAAATATTGGTTGTCACCTGAGCAAAAGCAATGAACAGCATGGTAATCACAAGTAAAGGCTTATTGTCTACTGCACTCGAAAACACCTTGATAGGATCAACCTCGCCTGTGGCACTGGTCACCATTAGTCCAATCAAACCCATAAAAAGCGTTGCCGGTAATATCGAGTTTGCATAAATAGCCACTTGACGAAACAGACCAACCTCTTCCTTTAACTCACGTGAATAGTCTGAGACGTTCAGCATCATGGTGCTGTACACACCCAAAAACAACATCGTAGCACCCCAAAAAGGTGTACCCCAAGTTCCTTCTACATTTATAAGATTGCTCGATATCGCATCACCATACTTATTAATGACACTCACAAACATATAAATCAGTGAACCAATAATAAAGACCGAGCCAATGTTTTCAAGCCATTTAATACCATGAAAACCAAGAACAGATAAACCAATTTGTAAAAACTGAAAACCAATAAAGAATGCGACAAGATTACTATAACCAAACAAAGCATCGGACACTAAGTTCAATGCTCCTGCACCTATCCAGCTCTGAAAACCAAACCACACAATAGCGGGCACTGAGCGAACCAAAGCAGGAATACGGCTCCCAGAAAAACCAAATGCAGAACGGCACTGCACCATAAATGGAATACCGTATTTATGGCCGGCGCGACCATTAATCATTAGTGCAGCACCAATCACGGTACAACCAATCGCAATAGCTAAGACGACTTGTAACAAGTTCAACGTACCGACCAGACCTGATCCGACGGTAAACGTACCAATGGACACACAACCACCCAACCATGCAAACAAATAGGACCATGGGCCCATGATGCGAGTGGTTTGAGGTGCTAGACTCTCTTGACCAACGGCCTTATGTTCAAGAGAGTCTACGCCTAGCGTTACTGTATTACCTTTTACATTTCCCATCACCTTCTCCTTCCCTAAAAAGTTTATTGAAAAAATCTATAGTGCGATTACAAGTTCCTTAGCTTCGAGTCGTTAATGACTTACATATTAATGACTTACATATTCAGTTATCCTTGATTTAACTTTTAATGGGTTGTGCATAAGCACCAACCTTGCTAGTTTTCAGACCACAACCGACCAAGGCCTCAACCATACGTACTGCAACCGTTACTCCATCAATAACAGGAACCCCTGTCTCTTTTGTCAACCACTCTGTTAAATCAGCCATTCCCGCACAGCCTAATACCACTGCTTCGCAATTATCTTCTTCTACAGCACGTAGAATCTCATCACGAACTTTTTCACGTGCGCCTGAATTAGGTTCTTCTAGTGCAAGTACTGGTATGGCCGCAGAACGTACACGTCGGCATCGATGGGATAATCCGTAACCATGAACCAACTCTTCAATAATAGGTATAGAGCGCGGTAGCGTCGTGACCACACTGAACGAAGTTGATATCATACTTGCCGCTTTTACTGCCGCCTCACAAATACCGAGTACAGGTCCGGAAAAAACCTCGCGGCAAGCATTAATACCTGGATCATCAAAACACGCCACTACCACACCATCGACGCCTTCAGCTTCAGCTTGCTGTACGCGATCCAATAGGCCTGGTACGGATATCGCCTCATCATAATGACCTTGAATAGAAGCCGGTGCATTTGTGCCCGAAGCACTGATAAGAACAGTATCAACACTTACTTTTTGACGAGCACTTTCTACAATTTTATCTGTCATAGATACCGTTGAGTTTGGGTTCATTACTAAAATCTGCATAAAATTTCACTCTTCGTGGTTTTTGATATGGGAAAATAAAATATTGTTAATAATCATTGTTAACTATTTTTGTTAACAATACAATAGATAACTTCATTTTTGTTGTTAAAAGGAGGAGAGCACACTATAATTCCGGCTATGACTACATCAAAAACCAAAAACTTAAAAACGCAAATTGATGAGATGCCAGAACAGGCAATCATTAACTCAATCACGTCTGCAGTATCAGAACAGCGCCTACCTGCCGGAACAAAACTTGGTGAGCAGATGCTGAGTAATTTATTCAACTGTAATAGGGCAAATGTTAGGCGCGCACTCTCGACCCTTGCCACCATGCATGTCGTACAAATACGACCTAACAAAGGTGCATTCGTCGCCACACCCTCTCCTAAAGAAGCAGAAGATGTGTTCGAAGCTCGTCGTACTATTGAGCGCACTTTGGCTTGCAGCGTGATTAAAAATGCCGATGCAGAGGATATCGCTGATATGCGCCGTATGATTGCGTCTGAGGCCGAGGCGCGGAAACAAGGAAATAAGCCTGCGGAGCTACGATTGTCACGAGAGTTCCATATGAAATTAGCAACTATTGCAAAGAACCAAGTACTAGAAAAATTTTTAACCGAACTAACATTGCGCACCACGTTGATTATTGGTTTATATAATGAAGTGGGCTCTTCTAGCTGTGCCGAAGATGAGCATTTAGGTATCGTAAAAGCGATTGAAGCAAGAGACGAACAAAAACTTATTTTATTGATTGATGAGCATCTTTATCATTTGCAGTCTAGTCTTAACTTTGAACATAAAACAAACGCCTTTTCTACATTGGCAGAGCAGCTGACGATTGCTACCACTTAGACATGCTCTGTCTTTTAATTATGCATTTTGTACCTTGAACGTTTTAAGCATTTTGAATCAATTGCAGTAAATTGATTCAAAGTATGACAACTTATTCATATCAAACAGGGTTTTTAAATTTCAAACACACCTTTTCCTGCTCAACACAGACCTTCTTACGCCCTATTTTTAATCAGTGATTTGCCCTATAATAGATGGCTTTGATTGCATTAGCCGTCCTGACAGATTTAGAAATCATCGTTTTACGTATTGAATTGCATGACCATCTTTTTACTATATAACTAGATAAAGACACTACTTATGACCGAATCTATCGACTATAAAGACACGTTAAACCTTGCAGACACGCCATTTGCGATGCGTGCAAACCTCGCCAAGCGCGAGCCAGATTGGCTGGCTGCTTGGGAGGCAGATGATGTATATGGCAAAATTCGCCAATCACGTATCGGTGCTCCTAAATATATTCTGCACGACGGCCCTCCATACGCCAACGGTCAGATTCACTTAGGCCATGCCGTCAATAAAGTACTAAAAGACATTATCGTAAAATCAAAAACCTTATCAGGTTTTGATGCGCCTTACGTACCAGGCTGGGACTGTCATGGTCTACCAATCGAACAAAAGGTCGAAGCCAAAGTCGGTAAAGTCGGCAAAAAAGTATCTGCAACGGAGTTTCGTGGTCTATGCCGTGAATATGCGAGCACTCAAATCGAACTACAAAAAGCAGACTTTAAACGTTTGGGCGTATTCGGCGATTGGGACAACCCTTATCTAACGATGAACTTTCACCAAGAAGCCAATATCGTGCGTGCACTGGCCAAAATCTATGAAAACGGTCACGTCACTCGCGGTATGAAACCCGTCAACTGGTGCTTAGACTGTGGCTCTGCGCTAGCAGAAGCCGAAGTTGAATACCAAGACAAAGTATCCGACGCCATCTATGTAAGCTTTGACGTGCTCGATACTGACAAGGTTGCAGCCTTAGCTGACTTGGGCAATATCGCTGCCATCATTTGGACAACGACTCCTTGGACGTTGCCTGCCAACCAAGCCATCGCCGTCAGCCCTGACAGTGACTATAGTGTCGTCGCGACTGAAAAAGGTAATTTTTTATTGGCTGCCGATCTCGTTGAAACAGCAGTAGAGGAACTTAAATTAGAAAATAAAGGTGTCTTAGCAACGGTATCAGGACGTGAGCTTGAAGGTCTGCGCGCGCAGCATCCATTGATTGAAGACCGCCAAGTGCCGCTTATCTTAGGCGATCATGTGACTACCGATAGTGGTACTGGCTTAGTCCATACTGCACCCGGTCATGGTCTCGACGATTATATCGTGGGTCTTCAGTATAACTTGCCAGTTGAAAACCCAGTGAGCGGCACAGGTGTCTATTTAGATAGTGCTGCGGTGTTTGCTGGTGAACACATCTATAAAGCCAATCCTAAAATCATCGCGGCTTTGCAAGATAACGGTCACTTAATCAACCATACCAAAATTGAACACAGCTATCCGCATTGCTGGCGTCATAAGTCACCAATTATCTTCCGTGCAACGCCGCAGTGGTTTATCAATATGGAAGCCAAAGGTCTGCGTGAGCGTGCACTTGCTGACATTCCTGCCGTCAATTGGACGCCAGCATGGGGACAGAACCGCATCGAATCTATGATGAATGGTCGCCCTGATTGGTGTATTTCACGTCAGCGTACATGGGGTGTGCCCATCACTTTCTTTACTCATAAAGAAACAGGTGAGCTACATCCAAACACCCTTGAGCTGATGGAAGTCGCAGCACAAAAAATCAATGAAGGCGGTGTTGAAGCTTGGTTTGATGCCAGCTGTGAAGACTTCTTGGGCAGCGAGGCAGCTGACTATGATAAAGCAACTGATACCCTAGACGTTTGGTTTGACTCAGGAACGACGCATTTTGCGGTACTTGATCAGCGTGATGAATTGACCAACCCAGCGGATATGTATCTAGAGGGCTCTGACCAACATCGCGGCTGGTTCCAAACGTCATTACTGACATCCGAAGCCATATATGAGCGTCCACCATTCAAGCAAGTATTGACCCATGGTTTTGTGGTTGATGAGAATGGTCGCAAGATGAGTAAGTCACTGGGCAATATCATCAAGCCACAAGATGAAATCAATAAAACGGGCGCAGATATGTTGCGTCTGTGGATTGCCTCTAGTGACTACCGTTACGAGATGAGTGCTGGTAAGACAGTATTTAAAGGTGCAATCGATATGTATCGCCGTATCCGTAACACCTTACGTTTCTTATTGGCCAATACTGATGACTTTGATCCAGCCACCAATAGCGTTGATCTCAATGAGCTGGTTAGCCTTGATAAGTTCATCATTGAACGTGCGCAAACCGTACAAGCTCAAATCGTTAGCGCTTATGATGCAATGGACTTTCACCAAGTCACTCAGCATATCACCGCGTTTTGCTCGCAGGATTTAGGTAGTTTTTACTTAGATATCATCAAAGATCGTCAATACACCACGCAAACTGATGGACAGCCACGCCGCTCTGCCCAAACGGCTATTTATCATATCGCTCATGCGTTGATTCGTTGGATTACACCGATTCTGTCCTTCACCGCGCAAGAAGCGTGGGAAGTGTTAGAAGGTAAAAACGGTAACGAAGCAGGCTATGTATTCACCGAAGAATGGTATGAGTTCCCTGCTCTTGAGCTAAGCACTATCAGCAACGATGATTGGCAAAACATCATGCGTGCCAAAGACATGGTCAATAAACATATCGAAACCGCACGTGGCGAAAAAATCATCAATGCCAATCTCTCTGCTGATGTCACGCTATATGCAGATGGTGCAATGCACGAAAGCTTAGCCAAGCTTGGCGAAGAGCTACGTTTTGTACTCATCACTAGCAGTGCTACCTTAAAGCCAATGAGCGCTGCACCTGCTAAAACAGCAACTACAGAAGCTCAAACAGATAGTAGTACAGAAGAGTCAGCAGACTTGGTTGTAAATATCAGTGCGGCGGCTGGTACCAAATGCGTACGCTGTTGGCATGTCCGTGATGATATTGGTACTGATAGTGCTCATCCTGAGTTATGTGCACGCTGTGTGACCAATGTCAGCGGTGATGGTGAGGTTCGTCATTATGCCTAACTCAACAGAACCACCAGAGAGTAAGCAACCACGTATCCAAAGTGATGGCTCACCTGAACCTGCGCATGCGACGACTGGTAGCTCATCGACACCAAAAGGGCGCCTGACAAAAACGCCAAAAATAATCGCTAATGGCAGTCGTGCATTTACATGGTATCTGTTGTCATTGGTCGTCATCATCATTGATCAATGGACGAAATGGCTGGCTGAAACCAAGCTGACGTTTCATGAGCCAGTACCTGTAATTGAGCCATTCCTGAACTGGACATTGGCATATAACTACGGCGCTGCTTTTAGCTTTTTGGCAGATGCTGGTGGTTGGCAAAAATGGTTTTTTGCAGGATTGGCGTTATTGATGTCGCTGTTTTTAGTCGTATATCTGATTAAGGCACCACGTAAAGCCACGCTATTATCTTTCGGACTGGCATTGGTGCTGGGCGGTGCAGTTGGTAATCTAATCGACCGCCTGCTACATGGTCACGTCATCGACTTTATCCATGTACACAATGCTGATGTTTGGCATTATCCTATCTTCAATATCGCAGATATGGGCATCACTATCGGTGTTGCGCTGATTGTCATTGATATGCTGTTTTTAGAAAAGAAGCGTGAAGTACCACAGTCATAATTGCGTGTCGTTAGGTACACTGGTTTGATTTATAAATAGAAAAGGTGGGTTACGTATTCGTAATCCGCTTTTTTTTGGCTTAGGATTTCGCTACAATCAAATATTGTATATATTGAGAGATTAAAACTAGCCATACAGTCGCATGCTTATAAATGAAGATTGCTGATAAATTACGGCTTAGCTATATTAATATTTCTTATCGGTGCACTGGGTATAACTCACAAAAGCTATGGAAAAGTTATGACACAATACCCCGCTCTAGAAGTTAAATGTAAGTCAGGAGAAGAGTTTTTCCATATTGAAGGAGAGCCTCTCAATGAAAAATTGTTATCATTTTGGCAATGGTCTAGCTCTGATCTAGTAAGTAACACTATGAGAGGTATTTTAGCAGAATATATTGTTGCATCTGCTCTTGGCGAGAATCATAGTCATAGAGCAGAATGGGATGCATATGATATTAAAACTAAAGAAGGTATTAAAATTGAGGTGAAATCAGGTGCTTTTATTCAAACATGGCATCAAAAAAAATTATCATCTATTCAATTTAGTATACGTCCTACTAAAGGCTGGGATGCTAAAATAGATAATCGTTCAAATACAACGATGCGACAAGCAGATATTTACGTATTTTGCCTGCTAATACACAAAGAACAAGATACGATTGATCCACTTAATATGAACCAATGGCAATTTTATATCTTGTCTTCAGATGCGCTAACTCAGTCTCTTGGAACCCAAAAAACTATTGTACTCTCTAGTTTACTTCGACTTAACCCAATAATTGCTACTTATTCAGAACTATCTACTGCAATAAAACAGTTAGCTAATAAAAATATTGAAAATCATCCATAAAAATATTTTAGATTAAGTAGAAGTTATGATACCTAGAACATTTTTACAAGCCACTTAAAGACCTATGGCTTTTCAAATTTTATTTTAGATATGGGTGTCAAAACTTTACCGTTAACTATAAACAAATACTCCTAAATTAAAGAATCTAGCAAACCTTTTAAAGCCTCCAACCCACCACCCGCTAACACAAACAACAACCCCGCCATATTAATAACAACGGTCAAATAATAGGTCACACGAAACTCAGGCTTTTGTGATTTATGGCGTAGATACGTCTGTGCAATCAATGCTCCTACCCAGCCACCTAATATACTTAATAAGTGCAGCGTAGACTCAGGCGTACGCCAGTCACCATTCTGTGCTGCTGCTTTGTCTTTGGCATACATTGTATAAGTGATAACACCCAACGCGGCATACCAACCGACTACTAGCCAATTCAGTTTATCCATGACTACCAATAGGATTAAGACACCATAAAACCCAGCACCTAAAAACAACCTTTTCTTTTGTCCTGCTTCAAACTCTGCTTGCGCGCTTCGCTTATGGTTACGCTGACGTATTTGTTGATTCTTTTTTGCCATTTTCTGTTGGACAAATTTGAGCTCTTGCACATCTTTTGCTTGCATTCGCCCTTGATTGTCTCGACCAAGTGTAAAAACCACTTGCTCACCGACATCCGGACGACGACGCGCTTTGAACTCATTGATATGAAAAAATAATGAGCCACCATTCTCTGTTTCAATAAAGCCAAAACCTTTATCGTCTTGCCATTTTTTAACTTGCCCCTGCTGTTTACTAGCCATCGATATGCCCACTCTCTCTTAAATTCGCTAAATACGTAATCAACCTCATATAAGTCAGATACGCTTTCATACTTGCTCAGCCGATGAGTTGTAGTATTTCAATCGCCTGTCTAGTATAGTCAGCCCTAAATAAAAGAGGCACAACCACTAGATATGGGCTACATTTTTCTTGCTTGCTGTGCCTACGCAGACAGAAGCTGCGCAAAATGTAACCCGTATCGCTGTATTTATTTCATAGTGGATTGACTATATATGAACTGTCCTGATATGAACCTTCCTGAGCCGACTATAGTACACTATTTGCGTTACATTTTTTACGCTTACATACGCTGTCAGATGACTTATCATTTCTTATATTATTTTTTGATTTAACATCCCAATTTCGCAACGAATGGCCTTTGACTATGACCGACTCACAATTTATCAATCCCAATGAAGACACCCGTATCACACACGGTAGCCTAGTAAAACTGCATTTTGAAGTATCACTAGAAAACGGTACGGTGATTGACTCTACTTTTAGTCGCGATACACCGGTAAGCTTAACAATTGGCGATGAGAGCTTGTTGCCAGGCTTTGAGCAAGTATTAATGAACCTACGTGCAGGGGACACTCGCACTGCCCATCTTGAGCCAGAACAGGCTTTTGGGGAATGGAATCCTGACAATATCCAACATTTTAGCCGTACTCAGTTTGCGCTAATCGCGGACAACCCAGAGATTGGCATGATGGTTGAGTTTGAAGACAAAGGCAAAAACACCTTGCCCGGAACGATTAGTGCCATCGATGATGACCAAGTCGAAGTAGACTTCAATCACCCGCTCGCTGGGCAATCACTACTGTTTAAAGTAAAAGTATTTAAAGTGACACCACCTGGTGTGACTGGTATACAGCTCGTCTAATACAAGAAGTCTAGTACAATAATAAGGACACAATATGCAATATCAAAAACTGCCACAACTCGACGAACAAGTTTCCAAGATTTGTCTAGGGACGATGACGTGGGGGCAGCAAAATACTGAGTCTGAAGCACATGAACAAATGGATATGGCACTCTCTGAGGGTGTGAACTTTTGGGATACGGCAGAGATGTATCCGTCGCCACCAGATAAAGACAAACAAGGTGACACAGAGCGTTTTATGGGCACTTGGTTTAATAAAACCAAACAGCGTAACAAAGTCATTCTTGCCAGCAAAATATCACCAATGGGGTTTTTGCGTGATGGGCAGACGCGTTTCAACGCGAAGCATATCAGTGGCGCCATTGATGACAATCTTAAGCGTCTACAAACAGACCATATCGATATTTATCAGCTGCATTGGCCTGAACGCCAAACCAACTTTTTTAGCCAGCTTGGTTATACCGAAGAGATGGCAGCGCAACCTCTAGAGGATTTGACGCCTTTTTTAGAGACCATTCAAGCATTGAACGATGAGATTAAAAAAGGCCGCATTCGCTCTTATGGTCTATCGAACGATACGGCATGGGGGCTCATGCGCTATCTGTGGGAAGCGGATAAAAATGGTTTAATTGCACCTGTCACTGTACAAAACCCTTATAGCCTATTGAACCGCTTGTATGAAATCAATATGGCAGAGATTGCCCATCGTGAGAACGTAGGCCTACTTGCTTACTCACCCCTCGGTTTTGGTGTGCTGTCAGGTAAGTATCTTGATGGTAAACGCCCAGCAGGCGCACGTCTAACCATGTATGATCGCTTTGCCCGCTATACCAATGAAGAGGCCATCTCAGCCACCGCTCAATACGCCAAGATTGCTGCTGATGCAGGTTTAGATATGGCTCAAATGGCATTGGCTTTTGTAAACTCTCGTCATTTTGTCACCAGTAATATCATTGGAGCCACCTCGTTAGAACAGCTCAAATCTAATATCGACAGTGTCAATGTAGATCTAACGGCAGATGTATTAGAAGCCATTGAGGCCGTACATACCCAGCACCCAAACCCTTCACCTTAAACTATCGACTGATTAAATTATCAACCGACGACAGCTTTCTAAAAGAAAAAGCACCAATCGCAAGAATAATCATTGCGATTGGCGCCTTTTTATGAATAGCCATCTAACACTCTGAGCATCTCTTACTTATCTCAAAGTTTTATGCTTTAGAGGCTTTTTCTTCAGCCAATTGCTCTAGGGCTGTTTTAGTCAGTACTCGATTATGCAACTCAGTCAAACCTTCTTGCATACGTGCTTGCAAGATATTGGTTATCTCACTCTTATTCAATCCTTTTGGATCTATCGGTTCAAGCGGTAATACATATGCGGTAATGTCTTTGCTATCAAGTACTTTTTTGAGGCTGTCTTTCATCGTCAGCTTACCGTAATAAGGTAACTCTTTGCTCAATGTACCGTCTTTATTGACATAAGTAATCACTAGAGGACGAACTGGTACATCAGCGTCTATCGCCGCTTGCAGCAATTTACCATGAATACGCTTGATTTTTTTGCCATCAGTGGTGGTTGCCTCTGGAAAAAATATGACGGAATAGCCTTTTTTTAGAAAATCAGCAATTTGCTCCGCAACCGAGCCTGCATCACCGGAACCACGCTCAATAAACACCGTACCTGCCGCATGAGCCAACTTACCAAATACTGGCCACTCACCGATCTCAGCTTTGGATAAGAAAAAGGCTGGGCTCAGTGTCCCTACAACCGGAATATCCATCCATGACACATGGTTAGATACCCATAAGCCATGATGCTGCTCTACTCGTTCAACCGCAACAACTTTTACGCCAAAAGATCCTGCCATCTTACGACAAAAGGTCTGAATATAGCGCGGCAATCTCTCACGTGGTGGCTGTCTAAAAGCACCGATACGTTGGGCTGTTCTTAGCCCTCCTGCGATCGTTGTTGTCATACCAGCGATTTTTTTACCGCGACCAAACTGCTGTCTGAGTGAAAAGCCTGACTTGGATTGGCTCATCTGTATCCCTCGTGATTAAAATCATATGATTGTATATTTTAAGCAAACGTAGCGAGTATAACAAAATTTAGCCAGTCAGTGATGATTTGTTCACTGAGTTACGAAGTGCTTTTGTTGGTATTTTATTCAATCACCTGCTCTGTAACATAAAAATATCGATAATTGGACCAATACGCTTTAACATCAAGCAATCAGACCTTATATAGAAGGTCATATAAAAGCTATTTCGACGTTTGTTAAAACGTTTATTAGATTAATATAATAGCGACATCTCTACTTTATTAAATAGGTGACAATCTTTGGATTATTTTGAAAGACACGAAGGTGGCGAACGCGCCATTATAGTACATTTAGACATCCGCCAAATTCAGGATCCTGACGATCTTGGTGAATTTGAGCTGTTGGCAGACTCAGCAGGTGCAGATCGCTTGGCATTAGTAACTGGTTCACGTGCACGTCCTGATGCCAGATATTTCGTCGGCAGCGGTAAAGCAGAAGAGATAGCAGAATTGGTACGCGAGCATGATGCCGATATCGTACTGTTCAACCATAACTTATCGCCTTCACAAGAGCGTAATATTGAAGCATTGGTAAAATGTCGGGTGCTTGATCGTACAGGTTTGATTTTAGATATTTTTGCTCAGCGCGCCCGTACTTATGAGGGTAAGCTACAAGTGGAGCTAGCACAGCTGAATCATTTATCGACGCGTTTGGTTCGAGGTTGGACGCATTTGGAGCGTCAAAAAGGCGGTATTGGTCTGCGTGGACCAGGTGAGACTCAGCTTGAGACGGATCGTCGCTTGCTACAAGTACGCGTTATGCAGCTTAAAAGTAAAATTGAGAAAGTCAGACAGACACGCGCACAAGGTCGAGCCCGTCGCCAAAAATCAGATGTACCAACGATATCGCTTGTTGGTTATACCAATGCTGGTAAATCCACACTATTCAACCGTTTGGTCGATGAAAACATTTACGCGGCTGACAAACTATTTGCCACGCTCGATCCAACGCTACGCCGCTTAGATTGGCAAGGTGTGGGACGTGTGGTTTTGGTCGATACAGTAGGCTTTGTCCGTCATCTGCCTCATGAGTTGGTCGAGTCGTTTCATGCAACGCTAGAAGAAACTCTAGAGGCAGATTTATTATTACATGTCATCGATTCTTCTAGTGAAGACATGCATGAGCAAGTTCAAGCAGTCAAAGACGTACTTGCTAAGATTGACAACGATGTGCCTGTACTCAATGTCTATAACAAAATTGATTTGACCGACGAGCCTGCACGTGTCGGTTATGCTAGTGAAGGCCAACCTAATCGCGTTTATGTTTCTTCTAGGGAAAATTTGGGCATTGAAGAGTTATCATTGGCAGTGCAACAGTTGCTCACTGGCACACTAACCACTTTTGATTTGACGCTGCCCTATCATGCAGGACAATTAAAAAACACCTTGTATGAACTCGGTGTCATTCAAGAAGAAAGCTATGATGATACGGGTCATGAGTGTTTAACCATTCGCTTGCCAAGTGATAGACTCAGACAACTACTTGGTCAAGCCGATTTAGATCCTGTAGATGTATTGCCATTAGCGCAAGCAACGCTACTAATGCCGATACTAGAAGAGTTTGAGCAGCCTGCTGAAGAGGAAGAGCTGACGATGACGGCAGCTGAAGAACAGGCGTTTGATGACTTCGATGCGTTAAACACTGAAACAGAACATCCATCGAAATAGAAATATTTTAAATATAATATTGTAAAGGTCTGATTATAAAGCTATAAAAGCTAAACAAGACACAGCTAGTACCATATTCGACTGTTCAACAGGCCATAATAAGAGGATGATATCAATCGATGTCATCTTTTTTTGTGATATATATATCGTGAACACTGATATCTAGTCCAAACAACAAAGCACGGTATTACCTTATAGACTTTATTAGTTTGATTACTCTGTATATAATCATTTGTTATCTATTCAACAAACATTGATATATAGGACACATATACTAAGGCATTATGACCTAGCGCGTGTTATCAATTAGCATATTAATAGATGTAGTGGCCTCAAAATAGCTAAATTTTGCCAAACATCATCAGCAAATTTGCCAATATACTCATATCAACGGCAATTGCTTCATTGTTTATCTACAATTTTTCTCATTTTAAGGCTCACAATCTAATTGATGACACGCCCTAGTCTAATCTTGTAACTACCCTATATGTCTGACATGGCCAGCATTTCTTATGAAATCTACTCATCCCTCTAATATGCCCCTATGGCTTGCAATAATCCTGACTTTAATCATGGTTATCATTGTCCGTGAGACAGCCGTTATTGTCTGTCAGTGGGCAGGTATCGAAAAAGCGGCCAATGTTGTCGGCTTGGTCGCTATGTTTTGCATTTTAATCACATGGCGATTACTCAAAGGCTTACCAAGCTGGCTAACGCAAGCCAGTAACCTTTTATTGGTTGATAGTGGCTTTGCTTTCTTACCAGTCTCTGCGGGTGCAGGATTACTACTATTCGCCTTAGGTGACGAGCTATGGGGAGTAATGCTAACAATTATGATCAGTACGTTGCTTCCATTGTGGGGGCTGGCTATCCTTGCCAACAACTGGCTAAATAACGATATTGACCACACTACTATTGAAGAGCACAAATAATCGCTGTGAGTGATATAGAACAAGGAAATTGTGATGAGTTTTGACAATATATTTGTGGCGACCTTGGCAGCAATAGTACTAACCTTAGCAGCACACGTGATTGCTCGTGTACTGGCACGCAAGCTTGCATGGTTGCCAATGGTAATTACTGCCTTAGCCCTTGTCTTACTCTTTTTGTTCATTCTGCAATGGAATTACGATGATTATTATGATGTTGCCAAGCCCGTATTTGACCATCTATTAGGATATGTCACTGTATTACTAGCCGTGCCGCTAGCAGCGATGAATTTTAAAGGGTTGCCAGTCAAAAAATTGACACTAATCGTTGGCATTGCAAGTATGGTTGGTGCATTACTACCGATGTCATTAGCGTATCTACTGTCATTAAGTCACGACACCATTCTTGCCTTTGCGACACGTTCAGTGACCACCCCGATTGGTCTGAGTGTCGCTGATTTGATTGGAGCACCCCTTGCCCTAGCCAACTTAATTATTATTGTCTCAGGGCTTATCGGTGGTATGTTAGCGCGGTTTTTGTTTCGTGGTATCAATGATGATCGTGCAAAAGGCCTAGCACTTGGACTAGCCGCTCATGCTTTTGGTACCGTCGAAGCTTGGCAAATCAGTCAAACCGCGGGACGTTATGCTGCATTTGGATTGGCAGTGAACGGTCTAGTAACCGCCGTCTGGGTACCCGTATTTATTAGTGCACTTAGTGGTTAAATGATCCATATAGCCCTAAATTCTTTCTAGCTGTTTCTTAATAGCCCACTCGAGTTATCTTCACTTTTTTACTAACAGGTTATATACCCTGGCATGAGGATCGGTCTACGGCTGAATTAGTCAATTCAGAATACCTAGCATATTGATTTA